>CAZQAI010000170.1:0-4200 GCA_964591305.1 uncultured Clostridium sp. | reverse complement strand
GGCTGTTCACCTATCCGACGCTCATGGCCGCAGATATCCTGCTGTATCAAACCGATGTGGTGCCGGTAGGCATTGACCAGAAGCAGCATGTGGAGCTCTGCCGTGATATTGCCACCCGATTTAATCAGCTCTATCCCGACACCTTCACCATTCCTGAGCCGGTGATTCCTCGGCATGCCATGAAAATTCTGTCTCTGGCCGATCCCACCAGGAAAATGTCTAAGTCGGACGAGAATGTCAACGCTGTGGTGTACATTCTGGACGACAGGGATACCATCATCCGCAAATTCAAGCGGGCGGTCACCGATTCCGATACCTGCGTCCGGTATGCCGAGGGCAAGGACGGCATCAACAATCTGATGACCATATATGCCTCCTTCTCCGGCAAAACCTTTGATGAGATCGAACGGGAATTCGACGGACGAGGGTATGGAGAGTTCAAGCAGGCCGTGGGCGAGGTCTGCGCCGATGCCCTGGCGCCGGTGCAGGAGAAATACAGACGCTTCATGTCCGATAAGGCCATGCTGGAGGCCCAAATGAAAAAGGGCGCTGAGGAGGCCGGCTGGTATGCCCGCCGGACACTGAGCAAGGTGCAGAAAAAGCTGGGTTTTGTGCAGGTAAAATAAAGAATCGTTCGGTACTGCGCAAGATCCACCATGTGTATGTAACGGGAAAGAAAGCACCAGGAGCGTGCTTCCTCTCCCGTTTTTTGTGCTGTAAACCTTCCGGGGCGTCGGGCCCCCTTTTCATGCACCGCTTACCCTTTGGCTTCAGGCTGGTCTGCCGCAGCGGCTGCGGTGTTAGGGCGGTTGTGCGTTCCGCTGCGCACTCCCTCATGAAGGCCAAAGCTGACCGCGATGGCATTATTGACCTGGGCCATGACCTCATCATCTAGATGCCCCATCTTCTCACGCAGACGGCGTTTGTCCAATGTACGTATCTGCTCCAGCAGAATGACAGAGTCCTTGCACAGGCCGACCCGATCGGCATAGATGTCGATGTGGGTCGGCAGCTTTGTCTTCCCCATGCGGGAGGTGATGGCGGCGGCGATGACAGTCGGGCTGTATCGGTTGCCGACATCGTTCTGGATGATGAGGACGGGACGCAGGCCCCCTTGCTCAGAGCCAATGACGGGACTGAGGTCCGCGTAGAATATATCGCCCCTGCGGATAGGGGCTGCGGGCATGCTGCCCGGAAAATGAACGGTTTTGTTGACGATGGACGACATAACGGCTTCCTCCATTTTCTGTGGGTAATACACCCCGGCATCGGGATCCGGAGCCCGGGGTGCGGCTGTCTTTCACACACATAGTGTTGCCGCAGAGCACCTGTGTCTAAACAGCACCGGAAAAAACAAAGGCAGGAAATTTTTGCCCCGCGGCGAGACCATGACAGCCCCCAACAGTATATGAAGACAGCGGGGAAGGGGTTTGGACTGATTCATAAAATGTTAACAAATTAATTCCGGAAAACTTTGAAAAAAGGGCTTGACAAATGCAGTGGAAAGTGGTACATTTATAGCGTAATTTAGCACTTGACCGATTTGAGTGCTAAAAATGCAGAAAAAACCAATCGAAAGCCTGTGCAGGTATCGGATGCGGATGGAATACCGGGAAAGGGAGGGTATCTGCTATGGATCACGCACCACAGGAATTAAGTGAGAGAAAAAAACTCATACTGAAAGCGATCGTGGACGCCCATATAGCGGACGGCGAACCGGTCGGATCCAAGTACCTGATGGAAAGCAAGCAGATTCCGTGTTCCTCTGCTACCATACGCAACGAGATGGCCGAGCTGGAGGCTCTCGGATACCTGGAACAGCCTCACGCCTCGGCGGGGCGGGTACCCAGTGAGCGGGGATATCGCTTTTATGTGGACTCTTTGGTGGAGCATTATGCCATGACGGCCAAGGAGATAGGACAGATCAATGAGCTGCTCAAGGCCAAAATGGCAGAGCTGGATCAGATTCTGCTGACCGCTTCCAAGGTGGCCTCCAATCTGACCAACTATACCGGCTTTGCCGTCAAGCCCAGAGGTGTCCGAGTGAGCATCCGCCGGTTTGACGCCGTCTTTATGGACGGACAGTCTTTTGTGCTGGTGCTTGTAGCGTCAGGCGGGCAGGTCAAGACCAAGACACTGCACATGGAGCTTCCCATGCCTCTGTCCCAGACGGTGACCGATCAGCTGGCGATGGCATTGAATGAGCATTTGCAGGACCTGTCTGCCAGCGAAATTACCCTGCCCATCATGATGCAGCTGGAAACAGCCATGGGCGACCGGTCTTACCTGGTGGCTCCCACAGTCAAGGCCATCTATCAGGCCATGAGCGAGCTGGATGAGGGGGAACTCAAGGTCAGCGGTGTGGACAGACTGCTCCAATATCCTGAGTTTGCCAGTCCCGGCAAGATGAAGGAAGTGCTGGGTGCCATTGAGCGGCCGGAGGAGATTTTGAGTATCATCTCTTCCCCCGAGGACGGAAGCGAAGGGGCCAATGTGGTCATTGGATCGGAGAGCACCGTTCGGGTGATGGATCATTCGGCTATGGTATACATTCCCATTGTCAAGGATGGCAGGAATCTGGGCGCTATCGGCGTGTTGGGACCGGCTCGCATGGACTATGCGAAGGTGATGGCTACATTGGAGAAAATATCAGGAAACATTTCAAGCCTGTTAGGCGAGGACAACCAGACGGAAACGAAAGAGAACGGACAGGTTGATACAAAGAACGGAGGTTAGAGACGAGCATGACGGAAAATATGGAGCAAAAGGACGAGAACATGCAGCCAACTGCTGACAAGGCCGGGGAATCCGCTTCTGCGGACACGGTGCCTGACACAGCCGAGGCTCAGAAGGATGCCGGTGAGACCTTCTCTGAGGACGAAGGGGAATCGGAAGGCAAGCTCAAGGGGGCGGATAAGAAGCGCCTTAAGAAGGCTGAGGCAGAACTGACGGACACCAAGAAAAGGCTGGATGCCGCACAGGAGGCTCTCGCACAGGAGAAGGATAAGTACCTGCGGATGCTGGCGGAGTATGATAACTACAGACGCCGCACGGCTAAGGAGAAGGAAGGCATTTACTCGGATGCATACGCCGATGCCGTTAAAACCATTCTTCCCATCATTGACAATCTGGAGCGAGCTGTGGCCGGAATCCCTCCGGAAGAGGCTGATTCGCCTGTGGCCAAGGGCGTAAACATGACGCTGAAGGCTGCGGCTGAGTCGCTGTCCAAGCTGGATGTCACGGAGGTGGAAACCAAAATCTTTGATCCCAAGCTGCACAATGCTGTTATGCATGTGGAGGATGAGACCCGGGGCGAGGGAGAGATCGTGGAGGTCTTCCAGAAGGGATATGCCAAGGGAGATAAGGTCATCCGGTACGCCATGGTCAAGGTGGCCAACTGAACACAACAGATTCCAAGCCAATTCAAATTCATTATTTATAAATCAACAGATTCAGGAGGATATTCATTATGGGAAAGATTATCGGGATTGATTTAGGTACAACAAACTCTTGCGTGGCTGTGTATGAGGGCTCTGACCCCATCGTCATCCCCAATCCGGAAGGGGCACGCACGACGCCGTCCGTGGTCGCCTTTTCCAAGACCGGCGAGCGGATGGTGGGGCAGGTTGCCAAGCGGCAGGCCATCACCAACCCGGAGCGCACCATCAGCTCCATTAAACGCCATATGGGCAGCTCCTACAAGGTCACCATCGACGGCAAAAACTATACACCCCAAGAAATTTCGGCTATGATTCTTCAGAAAATGAAGTCCGACGCCGAGGCATACCTGTCCACCACGGTGACCCAGGCTGTCATCACGGTGCCTGCTTACTTCACCGATGCCCAGCGGCAGGCAACCAAGGACGCCGGTAAGATTGCAGGACTTGAGGTGCTGCGTATCATCAATGAGCCTACCGCCGCCGCTCTGGCCTACGGCATGGATAAGGAAAACAATCAGCGTATCATGGTCTTTGATCTGGGCGGCGGTACCTTCGATGTTTCCCTGCTTGAAATTTCGGATGGCGTGTTTGAGGTGCTGGCCACTGCCGGTAACAACCGCCTGGGCGGTGATGACTTTGACCAACGCATCATCAACTGGATGGCTGACAAGTTCCAGAAGGAGAACGGCATTGATCTGCGTAACGACAAGATGGTGCTGCAGAGACTGAAGGACGCCGCCGAGAAGGCCAAGATCGAGCT
>CAZQAI010000169.1:0-4241 GCA_964591305.1 uncultured Clostridium sp. | reverse complement strand
GGCGATGATCTCATAGCGGATTTGAGGTGACCCATTCATAAACATGGCTACTTCTTCTTCGTTTCCGCTAAGATAATTTTTTCGCAAATTGCAATAGCAAGTTGCGAAATTGATTTCCGTGAGTAAAAAGTGGGCAAACGCATTTTTAAGTGGTTACAGTTCAGCCGGGGAACGGAGGAGCGCCCGGGGGGCTTCTTGAAAGAAGCCCCCCGAACCCCCAAAGAACTTTCAATACATTTATGTATTGAATTTATCGTGATGACTTTTCCGGAAAACCGGCGTTCATGGCACCCAAAATAACCCAAACGCAGTCGCCGGGCCCCTCGCCCCACTCTACAGTGGAAAAGGGAGCGTATGATAGAGGGTGGGTGAACTGTAACGCATTTACTTTGCAAAATAGCGGAAATCCTCTTGACATACACAGTGTTTTGTGCTATAATTCTACCAATTCCAAGAGGCGATCGAGGTATCGCATCAAGGCATGTTTGTCCGACAGGCCGGTTCGGCCTGTCGTCTCATATATCATGGAAAGGTAAGGAATGGTCATACACATGAAAATCACTGTTACGAAAAATCCCCAACCCGCCGAAAAGCCAGATGTTTCCACGCTTGAATTCGGCAAGATCTTCACCGATCATATGTTCATGATGGATTATACCGCAGGGGAAGGCTGGCATGATGCACGCATTATACCCTTTGGAAAAATCGAAATCCATCCTGCCTGTACCGCTTTGCATTATGGCTCCGAGATCTTTGAGGGCCTGAAGGCTTATCGTCGGGCTGATGGCCGGGTGCAGCTATTCCGGCCCATGGAAAACATACGCCGGATGAATCGCTCTGCGGCTCGTCTCTGTCTGCCGCAGATCCCTGAGAGGGATGCTCTGGAAATCCTTACTACATTTGTCTCCATGGAACAGGACTGGACCCCTTCTGCCCCCGGTACCTCGCTGTATATTCGCCCCTTCCTGTTTGGAAACGACGAGACTTTGGGTGTCCATACGGTGAAACATGCCACCTTCATGATCATTACCTCTCCTGTGGGCAGCTACTATAAGGAAGGGATTAACCCTGTGAAGATCATGATCGAATCCGAGGATGTGCGGGCTGTGCGGGGCGGCACAGGAGAAGCCAAATGCGGTGGCAACTATGCAGCCAGCAACCGAGCCGGAGAAAAAGCAGAAGAACAGGGATATTCCCAGGTGCTGTGGCTGGACGGTGTGGAGCGTAAATATATCGAGGAAGTGGGCGCCATGAATGTCATGTTCAAGATCGACGGCGAAGTGGTGACCCCCCGCCTGACCGGCTCCATTCTGCCTGGCATTACCAGAAAATCCTGCCTGGAGATTCTGAGACACGAAGGCTATCCTGTCAGCGAACGGTTGATCAGTGTGGAAGAGCTGGGTGAAGCGCTGGCCGCCGGTAAGTTGGACGAAGCCTGGGGCTGTGGAACCGCCGCCGTCGTATCCCCCATTGGTGAGCTCTGCTATAAGGGAGAGAAGTTTGTGATCAACAATGGCAAGATCGGTCCTGTAACCGCCCACCTGTATGACACCCTGACCTCCATTCAATGGGGTCAACGGGAGGATCCCTACGGATGGACATACCTTCTGCCTGAAAAGAAGAATGATACGCTCTGAGCGTTGCAGTCATGCCATTTTTAGCTTGACCTGATCTGTGTGAAAAATGGCATGAGGCTTTGTATTATGCATTCAAAGGGGCTGTTGCACGACGCAACAGCCCCTTTAAAGAACGATACGGGAGGGATTCTTTAAAATCCCTCCCTAAAATAATGTGCATTATGTTGTCATCTTTTCCTGTTTGACCTTGTGGTCGATGACATGGCGAGACGCCAGTTCACGCTGGATGTCCTCAAGAGAGATCCCGGCCTCCACCATCAGCACCATGACATGGTACGCAAGGTCGGCGATCTCATATACTGTCTCCTTCTTGTCCTTGTCCTTTGCGGCAATGATCACCTCGGTGCTTTCCTCGCCGACCTTTTTCAGGATCTTGTCGAGGCCCTTTTCAAACAGGTACGTGGTATAGGAGCCTTCCTTCTTTTCGGTTTTGCGGCCCTCAATCAGCGTCATAAGCTGTCCGTAGGAGAATTCATGCAGCTCCTCACTCTCAAAGACCGGATGGGTGAAGCAGGAGTCTGTCCCGGTGTGGCAGGCCGGGCCGTCCTTTTCCACCATGATCACCAGCGCATCGTTGTCACAGTCTGCCGTGATGGAGACAATGTGCTGGTAGTGCCCGCTGGTCTCTCCCTTGAGCCAGAGCGTCCGCCGGGAGCGGCTCCAGAAGCAGGTCAGTCCTTTTTCCATGGATATGTCGAGACTCTCCCGGTTCATGTATGCCAGCGTCAGCACCTTCTTGCTGATGGCATCCACCACAATGGCCGGGATCAGTCCGTCCTTGTCAAATTTCAATTCATCTACGTTCACATACTTCATACCGTCTACCTCACCGTAATATGATTTTTTCTCAGCTCATCCTTAAGCTCGGGAATTCTGATCTCACCGAAATGAAACACCGAGGCCGCCAACCCCGCATCTACCCGGGGAATCTCCCGGAACAGATCGACAAAGTCTGCGATGCAGCCTGCCCCGCCTGAAGCGATGACAGGTACTGACACGGTATCGCATACTGCCCGGAGCAGTTCGAGATCAAAGCCCCCCTTGACACCGTCGGTATCGATGGAGTTGACAACCACCTCACCGGCTCCCATTTCGACGCACCGGCGGATCCAGGAGATGGCCTCCATGCCGGTGTCCTCCCGACCGCCTTTAGCGAACACACGGAATTCGCCGCCAACCCGCTTGATGTCGGCAGAGAGCACTACGCACTGACGGCCGTACCGCTCTGCGGCCAGACGGATAAGCTCCAGGTTGCGGATGGCGCCCGAGTTGACACTGACTTTATCTGCTCCACAGGATAACACCCGGTGAAAGTCCTCTACCGTGTTGATGCCGCCGCCTACTGTCAGCGGAATGAAAATAGTCCTAGCTACCTCACGCAGGATGTCGGTGAACAGGGCACGCTCCTCCACCGAGGCGGTGATGTCATAAAAGACCAGCTCGTCTGCCCCGTTGTCACTGTAATAGCGACCCAATTCCACAGGGGAGGACACATCCCGCAGTCCGGTGAAGTTGGTTCCCTTGACCACACGCCCGTTCCGAACATCCAGACAGGGAATGATTCGCTTCGCAATCATACAGCTGCCTCCTTTATCGCCTCACCAAGGTCAATGGCTCCTGTGTAATATGCCTTGCCGATGATAGCCCCGTACAGGGACATGCCGGCCAGGGTCTTGACATCCTCCAGCGATGACACCCCGCCGGAGGCTACGATCCGCAAACCGCAGCGCCGGGTGATGTCCCGGTACATGTCACGATTGGCACCCCGCATGGCTCCGTCACGGGAAATGTCGGTGCAGATGAGCGTCCTGACGCCGGCCTGCTCCATTTGCTCACAGAAAGTGAGCAGGGTATACGGTACGGTCTGCGTCCAGCCTCGGATGGCCACATACCCGTCCTTGATGTCCACCCCGACAGCCACTCTGTCCCCATAGCGAGCAATGGCCTGGGCCAGAAAATCCGGGTCGGTCACAGCCGCCGTACCCAGGATCACACGATCCACTCCGGCGGACAGGTAAGCCTCGGCCGTCTCCATGCTCCGGATGCCGCCTCCCACCTCGGTCGAAAGGGAGGTGCTTTGCGCAATGCGCCGCACAAGGTCAAGATGCGGGGTACTCCCGTCTCTGGCACCCTCCAGATCCACGAGATGCACATGCGTGGCCCCTTTGGCTTCAAAATCACGGGCGACAGAGAGGGGATCCTCATGGTAAACCGTCATTTGGGCATAATCCCCTTTGAACAGACGGACGGCTTTTCCTCCATATAGATCGATGGCCGGAAAAATGATCATCTGTCACACCTCCCGTCCCACTCGCAGAAGGCTCGGAGGATGTCGAGCCCCACACGCCCGCTCTTTTCGGGGTGAAACTGACAGCCGCAGACCGACCCATGGGCTACCGCCGCTGTCAGCTCGGCTCCGTATTCCGTGGTCGCTATGACATCCCCACAGTCTGCGGCCTGCCGGATGGAGGCGGCGGTGTCTGCCGTATTTCCGTAATAGGAATGTACGAAGTACACACAGTCCCCCTCCTGGGTGTATTTGAATATTGGATGTTTTTCCCCGGCAAAATGCAGGGCGTTCCAGCCGATGTGCGGGATCTTCAA
>CAZQAI010000168.1:0-4243 GCA_964591305.1 uncultured Clostridium sp. | reverse complement strand
CTATACCCTGACTGCCGATGGTGCTCGCCTCATTTTCGGTGGGGAGAGCATCACGCTGAACCATGCAGCGCGAACCGTGGACGGCGTGCTGTATGCTCCGGGGCAGGTGTTTTCCGAGGTGTTGGATGCCAAGGTGTGGTATTCCGAGGCCTTGTCCATGGTGGTTGTCAGTACCGGTACATACAAGAATGATAACCGGCTGAGGGCGTTGGGCGGCACTTTTTGGATGAACGGACAGCCTTATTATGAGATTTCCTTCAACAAGTGGGATCTGGATCTTCAGATTGCCAGTGATCCTTCCTTTAACGGCGGTGAATATGTCAGCCGCTCCTGGTGTACCCCCGAGACGACCCTGGCCGGAGCGGAGCAGGCGCTCAAGGAGCTGTCGGAAAACGGCTTCCGCACCATCCGCATATTCTGCAATAACATCAATCCCGCACGGGGGGAAGAGGAGGTGGCCGCCTTCTTTGCCCATACCGATGCTATGTATGACCTGTGCGACAAGTACGGCATCCGCATCGTGGCTTGCCTCGGACTGATGAGCAGTGAATTCATAGACGGACAGTATGTGGACGGAGCCGGTTGGGTCAACGGAACGGAATCCTACTATGACCTGATCACCGATGCAGACAGCAAATCCAGAGGGCATGTGTACGATTTCATCGACCTGTATATCAGCCGATACCGCGACAGAGACACCGTGCTGATGTGGGAAATATGCAACGAAGGCAACCTGGATGCCGATGTGGGCACCGGTTCCACGGCTACCTACTCACTCATCCAGTTGGGACAGTATTATGCCGACATAGCGGCCCGCATCAAGAAAAACGACCCGGATCGTCTGCTGACCGGCGGAGACAGCCTGGTTCGCTCTGCCCAGTGGAACCTGCTGCGGGCGGTCATGGAAGGGCGGCCGCGCGACTTCACCACGGATACCACCGAGGAGCGCCTCATGGCCCTATGGCTGATCAACCGCAGTCTGGATGTCATCAGCGTCCACGGATACGATGTGGGATATCCGAACGACGGCGGACATGATAAGTACATTGAATTGAGTAACAACCGCAAACGGGAAAGAACTGTCACCTGGCCATTTCTTCTGGGGGAGGCCGCGACGCTGGGGCTTCCTTTATACAATGGGGAAACAAACGGCATGATGGATGCGAAGGGGAAGGGAATGTCAGCGGATAACACTTCCGTCACCGCTGCCGAAGGGCGCACCCGTTTCCTGGAGACACTGGTGGATGCCGGGGTGCAGCTTACTCACTGGTGGGCTTTCCGCTCCGATCGGGTCGATTTTGGTATGGATCTGGACACATGGTCTGTCACCATACAGGATACACCCGATACCTTCCGGGCTATCAAGGAGGCCAATGAGGCTCTGCAAGCCCGGTATGTGGTCAACCCCCTTGATGCCGAGAATAGCCACGATCTGACCGACCGGACGGGCGATGGGACAGTGACTGAGCTTCCGGACAGCGGTGATGAGACAAACACCTCTGCCGGTACCGGCACTGTTGCGGACACCGAAGCCCAGCCGTCCGGCGGCTGCCGCTCATTGATAGGCGGCGGCGCCATTACCTGTATGCTGGCTGTGGCCCTGTTTTTGGCAGAGAAGAAGCGTGCTTCATACAGGGCATCTTATGATGCATGACTGCACGGAGAGGAATCGGAACATGAAACTGCGCTCAGCCCGCGTGCTCCCCTTCATGGGTTCCGTACTGCTTGTTCTGTGGATGGCTGTCAGCTGTTCATCCTCCGGATCGGGCGGATTTATAGGCGGTGAGACTGTCACGCCGGAGCGGCTGGCTGAGATATCTGCCGAGATATTCACCCAAGCTCAGACCGAGCCTGTCACCGCTGACCCGGCTGATACCCTGAGCCCTGAGGATATGGCCTACACAGGTTCTGTGTACTGGACGGGAGGCGGACAGGTATGGCACACAGATCGGGACTGCTACCATATACGGAACGCAGAGGAGGTTATGGAGGGCAGTACTGCCGACGCCGCAGCGGCAGGCAAACGGGGTCTCTGCTCAGCCTGTAGAAAGAGACAGGAAAATCAAACATAAGGGAGACGATCCTAACGAGAAGGCCCTGTGCTTTCAAAACCGCCATACCGGCATAAATCGGAACCGTTCCAAAACTTCCGCGTTATACAGAAAGGAATGGCCATTAAAAATGAACCATATAATATCAGGGGAATGATAGCAAGGGAAGGGAGGCTACCGGATATGCCGGATAAGATCAGGAAAGCCCAAAAGACCGGACGGGTTTGTGACAGGGGCACGACTACGCCAAGTGATGGGACGCCGGATGGTGTGGCCGCCGGGCGGAAAAGGTCTCCCTTTCGGATTGCGGCCTCGATTTTGCTTCTGCTGTGCATCATCGGAACGATGGTCATGATCTTTTTGCTTTCGTCCGAAAGCAAGGAGGATTCAGGCAATCGCAGTGATGGTGTCACTGCCTGGATTGCCTCGGTCATATTTGTGGACTATGATGACCTGACTCCGACCGAGCAGACGGCTCTGCTTTCCATGATGGCCAGTCCTGTGCGTAAGCTGGCACATATGACTGAGTATGCTTTCCTGGCTGTATTGTGCGGGGCCTACTATATGCTGAATTGTAAGCGGCAAGGTTGGATGCGGTGGATTGTTCCGATCGGTTTTTGCCTGCTGTACGCCATCACCGATGAGGTGCATCAGATTTTTTCATCCCGTGGGCCGGCGGTTCGGGATGTGCTGATCGACCTGTCCGGTGCCATTCTGGGCCTGTGCATTCTGTACGGGATCATTGGCCTTGTCAGACTGTGCATCCGGCGAAAAGAGGCCCGGCGGAGGAAAACCCGCCACAACCAAAGGAAGATGGCTGGACATATGACCACTGCCGGAAAGGGAAAATCGAACATGAGGCGAGGGCACACAAGACCGCAAGAGCCATCAAAACGCAAGAAAGAGGAACATTCCTCATGCAAGTGACCCGAGTAAAGCTTTACGTAGGCACCCCGTCTTTGTCAACCGGCTGGGAGCCACGCCATCCGGGCGTTCATGCCCGGGTGGCACTTGTAGCCGACCTGCATGACCGCCCTTGGGAAGGCGTGCGGGATGTTCTGCGTCAAGAGGCGCCGGACATGATTCTCATCGCGGGCGATCTGACTGAGAATCTGACTGTTACACCCGGGGATGGCGTGCGGCGTCCCGGCCTTGGGTTGCTGGCTGAGGCAGCACACATAGCGCCTACCTTTTATGCTTTTGGCAACCATGAAACGGGAGCAGGTCACCTTACGCTCCAACGTACAGACCCCTGTCCGGCAGAGCGCCCGGGGGTGCACCCCTTCTGGCGGGATGTGATCCGGAAAAGCGGAGCCATGCTTCTGGATGAGACCTGGACTACCTTTCGGGGTATGGTAATCGGCGGGCTGGGCTCTGGTTTACTCAACCCAGGCCGGGTGCCGGACTACAGTTGGGTACAAGATTTCACAAAGGTGCCGGGATATCGGATCCTTATCTGCCATCAACCAGAATATTATGATCGCTACCTTCGCCCCTTCCCCATTGATCTTATCGTGTCAGGGCATGCTCACGGAGGGCAGTGGCGTCTGTTTGGCCGAGGGATCTTTGCTCCCGATCAAGGGCTGTTTCCCAAGTACACCGGCGGAGTACATGAGGGGCGACTGGTGATCTCACGGGGCTTGTCGAACACAGCGCCGCCTCCTGTGCCACGGCTGTTCAACCGGCGGGAGCTGGTGCTCATCGATTTGACCGAAATGCAATGATGCAGGTGGGGCAAGAACGTGGACATGTGAGGAAATACAAACTCATTTTCGGTTTCTTCTGGCGGCCCTGTGCTGCCCGGAGTCATACCAAAAAAATACCGCAAAGGAAAAGTCCTCCTCTGCGGTATTTTGGTTGGACGAAACACACACTTGCACCATGCTGAAGGCAACATCGCACAATCCTGCCAGCGTATGTGTACCGCCGGAATGTACGGCGGTGCCTTCACATAGAGTTCGTATGTGCTTGCTTTGTCAAAGCCACATGAAAAAGATATTTTTTGCGTTTTGCTGGTGGGGATTGAACCCTCGCGCGTTGGTTTTGCCTGCAGTATCACTATTGTTCCACCTCTGCTTCCACTTCCAGTCCGCCGAGGAAGATGACCTTGATTTTCTGCTTGGATTCGACGATCACACTTTGCAGGATTTGCCGTACCACCAGATCGTCGTAGGTAAGCGGATGGTTCTTCA
>CAZQAI010000167.1:0-4294 GCA_964591305.1 uncultured Clostridium sp. | reverse complement strand
AACCTGATCGCCATCGGCTCCATGATGGGATCCGGCGGACTGATCGTCATGGACGAGGATAACTGCATGGTGGATATTGCCCACTTCTTCCTGGAGTTTACAGTGGATGAGTCCTGCGGAAAATGTACACCTTGCCGTGTAGGCACACGCCGACTGCTGGAGATTCTGGAGAAAATTATCTCCGGCAATGGTGAGCTGGAGGATCTTGACCGGATGGAAGAGCTCTGCCGCTACATTAAGGAGGGTTCTGCCTGCGGGCTGGGCCAGACAGCACCTAACCCAGTTATTGCCACCATGAAGTACTTCCGCAACGAATATCTGGCTCACATCGTAGACAAGAAATGTCCTGCCGGCGTTTGCAAGAAGCTGCTTCGCTACACCATTGATAAGGACAAATGTATCGGCTGCGGAAAGTGTGCCAAGAACTGTCCTGCCGATGCCATTGCCCGTACCGACTATACCGCACCCGGCCACAAGCTGGCCTCCATGCAGATCGACACCGCAAAGTGCGTAAAGTGCGGCGCCTGCATGAGCGGCTGTAAGTTCAACGCCATTTCCAAGTCTTGAGAGAGGAGTTTTGTGGCATAATGGATACAGTAAATGTAAAAATCAACGGGAGAGAGTATGCGGTTCCGGCTGGCTCGACCGTCCTGGAGGCCGCGCGATCTGCCAGGATCGACATTCCTACCCTTTGCTACCTGAAGGATATCAACGAGATTGGTGCCTGCCGTCTCTGCCTGGTAGAGGTGTCCGAGGGAGGCCGCCCCTTCCGCATGGTGACAGCCTGCGTTTATCCTGTCACCGATGGCATGGCAGTCAAGACCAATACCCCCAAGATCATTGCCTCCCGCAAAATGAACCTGGAGCTGCTGTTGTCCAACCATGACAAGCGCTGCCTGGAATGCGTCAGGAGTACCAACTGCGAGCTTCAGACCCTGTGCCGTCAGTACGGTGTGGAAGAGAGCCGCTTTCAGGGGACCATGACGCATTATGAGATCGACGACAAGACCCCCATCATCCGTAATGACAACAAGTGCATCCTCTGCCGCCGCTGTGTGGCCGTATGTAAGAAGGTGCAGGGCGTGGGTGTCATCGGTGCCAACGACCGTGGATTTGATACCCATATCGCCTCCGCATTTGAGAATCCCCTGGCTGCCACCTCCTGTATCAACTGCGGCCAGTGCATCGTCAACTGCCCGGTGGGTGCCTTGTATGAGCGCGACGACACCGACAAGGTCATGGCCGCTCTGGCCGATCCCGATAAGCATGTGCTGATCTGCACCGCGCCCTCGGTGCGTGCCCAGATCGGGGAGTGCTTTGGCTATGAGCCGGGCACAGATTGCGAGGGCAAGATGGTAGCCGCCATCCGGGCTCTGGGCTTCGAAGGCGTGTATGACATGAACCTGTCCGCCGACCTGACCATCGTCGAGGAGGCTAACGAGCTGGTAGGCCGCATTCAGAATGGCGGAGTTCTGCCTATGATCACCTCCTGCTCTCCCGGATGGATCAAGTACTGCGAGCATTACTTCCCGGATATGGTGGAGAACCTGTCTACCTGCAAGTCGCCCCAGCAGATGTTCGGGGCGGTCGTCAAGACCTACTTTGCCCAGAAGATGGGCTGGGATCCCAAGGACATCTTCTTTGTGTCGGCCATTCCCTGTACCGCCAAGAAGTTTGAGGTGGGCCGCCCTGATCAGTCCGCCGCCGGTAACGGCATTCCCGATGTGGATGTGGCCATCACCACCCGCGAGCTGGGCCGCATGATCCAGAAGGCCGGTATCGACTTCCGGCATCTGGAGGATGAGGCCTTCGATGCTCCCTTTGCCATTGGTTCCTCCGCCGGTGCTATCTTCGGCGCCACCGGAGGCGTGATGGAGGCTGCTTTGCGGTATGCGGCTGAACTGATCCTGGGCACCAAGCTGGAGAAGGTGGACTTCCCTGAGGTGCGTGGCACCGAGGGCATTAAGGTGGCCTCCTACAAGCTGGGTGATATGACCGTGAATGTGGCCGTGGCATCCGGTACCGGCAACGCCCGGGAGCTTCTGAACAAGGTCAAGTCCGGCGAGCTGGACGTGCAGTTCATTGAGATCATGGCCTGCCCGGGCGGATGCGTCAACGGTGGAGGCCAGCCCATTCAACCGGCCCATGTCCGCGCCAACACCGATCTGCGTGCCGTCCGTGCCGCTGTGCTGTATCACGACGACCAGAACACTGACCTGCGTAAATCTCAGGACAACTCTGCCGTCAAGATGCTCTATGATGAGTTCTTTGGCCAGCCCAACTCCGAGTTGGCACACCATGTCCTGCATACCTCTTATGTCAAGCGAGGACTGTTTGAAAAGTAAGAATCATGTCATGGGGCTGTCGCATTAAGCGACAGCCCCTCAAAATGGGTGGTCGGGTGCCGCCCATTTTTAAGACACCACCGCATAATCCTCGTTCGCAAATTGTGCGGTCGCAATGGTGTTGTCTTACGATTTTCAAGAAAAAAGGCCATCTCATTGGCGTGAGACAGCCTGGCAAATCCGATTCGGCAGATAAAATCTTCCTTTTTGACGAGAAGCCTGCCTAAACATAACATGTGAGCGGTTTCTGGTCGCCTGTTTTGAGGGGTTGTTGCGTCATGCAACAGCTCCTTTTCGTATAGCCAATCGAGTCAAAATCGATTTTCTTATACGCCGGCACCGGCGATTCTGCTTACCTTTTGCGTTACCTTTTTGAGCAGAGCACCCATGCCGCCTTGTTTGACGGTTACAAAGACAGCCTGCCGCATCTGATACAACCTGAACATGTGTGGATGCAGTATGCTTTTCACAATTTGCTGCTGCTTGTGGGATAGCCGGATAGCACGGCTGTATTGCTTCATGAATGCCTTATCTTGCACCGGATCATGTCCGCCGCCTAGGCGTCATGTGCTTCTACGGTGGTCTCCCGGTACAATCGGACGCATGTCATCGAATACATGGACACCCCATTTTGAAACATGGTCGTATAGTGAACCGATTGATAGAAACGGATGATTTGTTCCTGCGCCCATAGAAGATCCGGCTTCCTTCGGGAGGATAGGGTCAAAAACGTGCCATTGGGGTTAATCTGATAAAAATATAACGGAGCTTGGGTGTCTGCCGTAAGGTGGGCCTCTCCCAGCCATCTGCATACCACCGCATTGTCCTCGAAAATGCGTCCGGGGATTCGACTTTATAAACAGGAACAATGACACTGATTGATGGCATGGGGAGTCTCCTAAAATTGATTTTATAAAATGAGACTTGTCTGAAACAAAGATCAATAGGGGGGAAGAATCAAGTTGTTTCCTTGTGGAATATCCTGCCAATCTTGCGGCGTACCGCACGAAGGGTTTCCCGGCAGCCCAGCTGCTTGAAATACTGCATATAGAATCGAACATAAGGCATAAACGGGAACGCGATTTTGTAAGCGAGAGAATGATTCGCCGTTTTCACCAGGCATTTTACCTCGGGATTGGTTTTAAAAAATTCCCTTAATTCCTTTTTCAGTCGGACGGCTTGTCTGTCGAAATCATCGTGACGACAGGTGGAGTTGTGCTTCAGCGTGTTAATGTACAGGCATGTAATATATATATAGCGGGAAGCAAGCGCCTGGGCGACGGATTGACCATAATGTGCCTTGAAAAAGATGTACTGGTCTTTCAAGGCTACCAGGGTGTCAAGATCCCTGAATGAAAAGGGGGACTTTGTAATACCTTGATCATTATAGTAATAATAATACATAGCGGCGGGCAGATAGGCTACCCGGCTTGCCTGACACAGCAGCAAGTAGGTCAGGAATTCATCCTCGTGAATCTTTCCTACTGGATAGCGCAGTGTGGAAAAGTACTCCTTCCTGTACAGCTTTCCCCACGCAACGACTGCGGTTACGCCATTTTGGACATAGAAAATTTGAGGCTCTAACACCTGAGGCTGGAACTGACTGAAATCCGGCTCCGGACTTTCACCGTGTGTTTCTACATATCCGCATACGCTGATCTGAGCATCCAATTCCACTGCCATACGGTATAGCCGGTCAAGCATTTCACAATGCACCCAGTCATCGCTGTCTATAAAGGCCAGCCACTGGCTGTCGCTGTTTGCAAATGCCCAGTCAATGCCGGCGTTCCGGGCGGCGGAGAGACCGCCGTTTTGCTGATGGATCACATGAACACGGCTGTCCTTTTTCGCATACTCATCGCACATGGCCGGACAGTTGTCCGGGCTGCCGTCGTCCACCAGAATCAGCTCAAAATCGGTAAAGGTCTGAGCCAGAATGCTGTCCACAC
>CAZQAI010000166.1:0-4301 GCA_964591305.1 uncultured Clostridium sp. | reverse complement strand
CTGACATTTCGGGAATCAGCTCCTCCACTACCACATATATCATGGCTCCGGCGGCAAAGCTGAGCAGGTAAGGAAGGGCCGGAACAATAAATCCCGCAGCCAAAAGGGTCAGAAGTGCGCCAATAGGCTCCACAATGCCGGACAGCATACCTCCGGTGAAGGCTTTAGCCTTTTTCATGCCCTCTGCCCGCAAAGGAAGCGAGATAATAGCCCCCTCTGGAAAATTCTGAATGGCAATACCTAAGGAAAGTGCCAATGCACCGGTAGCTGAGATCTGGGCGTTGCCCGTGACGTATCCGGCGCAGACCACTCCGACTGCCATGCCTTCCGGAATATTGTGAAGTGTAACGGCCAGCACCATCATCGTGGTCCGTTGCAGACGGCTTCTGGGGCCTTCCGGTTTGGCGCTGTCCCGATGCAGATGGGGAATGATGTGGTCCAGCAAAAAAAGAAACAGGATACCCAACCAAAAACCCACAACGGCCGGTATGAACGACCAAACACCCATGTCGGCGGCCTGTTCAATGGCAGGGATCAGAAGGCTCCATACGGAAGCGGCCACCATGACACCGGCCGCAAAGCCTGTCAACGCCCGCTGCACCCTGTCGCCCAGTGATTTTCTCATGAAGAAGACACATGCTGCTCCCAGCACGGTACCCAGAAACGGTATCAATATGATATACAAGAGATCCATCTGTATCTTACTCCTTCCGAATATACTCTGAAGCAGGATCATACTATATCACCCTTAGTATATCATAAAATCATGACTGTGTCAACCAATGCCCCGCAAAACAGCTGAGGCTCCGGGTATCGGACTCAGGATCCGGAGAGAAATTCTGATGCCGGGGCGTGGCCCGGTATACGGATGGTGTCAGTGGGCAAAAGAAGCGTGTGATGCTACCAACGCTATATCTCGTATTGCATCCGATCTTCCCGCCAACCCTCCAGTACACAGCAAAAATCAGCTGCGGCAGCCCTGGCTCCAGGTAGGTCATGCTCCAGATAATGACCACAGGCTTGGCGGGTAGCGCCCGGTATCTCCCCTTGATAGGCGGCGATGAAGGCGAAGGAGTCCTGCACCAAGCGTATGGCCTCGGTGCGACTGACCGTGTCCCTTAAAAGCAGGTAAAACCCTGTGCGACACCCCATGGGACCGACATATACCACCTCATCCGCCATCCGGCTGTTGCGGGCATATGTAGCAAAAAGATGCTCGATGGTATGTGCTGCCGGGGTGGGCAGGTAGTCCCCTCCGTTGGGGATCTTCATACGGATATCATAGGTCACAACATCACGGTCGATCCTGGAAACATACATTCCGGGTTTCAATTTGTCGTGATTGACTGTAAAGCTGGCAATGGTCTTCATGTGTTTTCCTCCAATAAAGCCGTTTCCAGTGAATACCGAAGCGGCCTGAATTTTATTCATACCATTCTTCAATCCGTGCCATACCGTGGCGATCGGCTTCAGCCACAACAGCCGGATCGGCTATAAGGAGCCGCAACGCATAACGGACATAAGCGTACTGAATATCGTATAGGAATTCTTCCGCATGTTCCGCCGGTACATCCCGCAGGTCGATGGCCAGGTAATCGCACACGGTCAGCATGCGTCCCGGCGTCAGGCGGCCGGCATATACCGTGTCTGTGTCAGATCGGCCGTTATCCTCGCCATCATTCAGTTCTTCTCCCCGCTGGGCAAAGCCGTCGGGTGCGAGTGCAACCCCGATGGCTGGTTGATGACCGGTATACCCCATGAGTGCCTTGACCTCACGCAGAAAGTCCAATGTCCGGGCATCCGACGAATCGTCTCCGTAAGGCAGTCCCAAAAGCAGAATATCGTCAACACCCGCTTGGGCGCAGCTGACCAACAGGCTCAACTCCACCCCCCGCCGGACAGCCATCAAGGCCGGATCCGAGGTGAAAGCTGTGTCCAGACTGCGGATGCGGAACACGCCGGATACTGTCAATCCCATTTTGTGGAGACGACTGACCACTGTATCCAGTGCCTCTGCTCCTGACTGAATGGTAATATCTGGTACGGATACCTGAGAAAGGTCATATGCCAGGACACCTTCATCGGTGGCGGATAGGGTAAGCACTGCCCCGTTGTACTGTGAGGAAGCTGACAGCTTGTCCGTTGATTCCCCCGGACGGAGGGACATGCCACGAAAGTGGTCAGAGACAGTGACTGCAGGCCATGCATCTTGTGATTCGTCCAGTGTCCAGGCATTGGCTTCTGCTCCGGCTCTGTAAGCGTCGGATTGCTTCTTGAGCGTCGATCCCCAGATAAGAGCTGCGCTGACGACCAGTACGGCAAGCAGACATATTAAGAACACCGGCCGCCATGCGCCGGGGCGGGGCAGGGAACGGCGCCGGCGGGTAGATCCTGTTGTATACCGCCGGGAGACCCGGCGGATTTTCTCTGTTTTCCATCCCATACAAGCTGTCACTCCATCGTGACAAGATCAATGGTCTGTCCGTACTCGTTCCATATCACGGTACAATCGTCCCGGTAATGATCTTCCAGAAGTCCCAGCATGGCGATCTGGTAATTCCGAAGCAGGGTGGCGCAGTTGGTCATGACATAATCCTCTTCGGGAGAAAGACGCATGATCACATAGTAGCCGCCGCTGCATGCAAAAGCCTCGCTGGCCTCCCCCACCTCCAGGTTGAAGGCGACCTCTTCGTAGACAGAATCCATTTCTCCTTTGGTAAAGTAATACCCATCACCGGAGACATCATAGAGATCCTCATTGACAGACGAACCGATGTATGTCCTCATCATTTGCTCCCTTGCCTCGGCATTGCCGGCTGCCTGCAGGGCCTGACTGATCATCTGAGCCTCGGCCAGATTGGCTTCGGGACTGTCCTGCTTATCATTGCGGATGAATACCTGTATGGTACGGGCATACCCGTCTCCTGTCAATATATAGTCGATATACTCGTCAATATTCTCGGTGTCGAAGTGGAAAAGTCCGCCGTCGAGCAGGGTGTAAAACAACACCGACTCCAGATAGTTGACCTTGAGTGAAAAGGTAAAATAGCCCTCTGTCATCCAATGCTCCGAAAGCCATTCCCGGTAGAGCTTTTTTTTGCCTTCAAAAGCTTGGTCGATAAACTCATCGATCTGCTTATCGGCATATGTCTGGGCCTCATCCCCATCTATCTGTAAGTTGATGTTGTAGTCAGCACAGGTGGTCAGTATGACATAATTCTCCCGCAGGTGTTCCTGCACCATTTCTTCCAACTCAGCCCGATAGGACTCGGCTTTGACCGGGTCGTCCCAGATGTCGGAGCCATAAGTAGCCGCCAGGGTGTCCTTGTAAAGCATGGTGACAAACCGCAGCTCCTCATATTTGATTTCATACCCATTACAGGTTGCGACTATCTTTTCGTTCTGTTGATTGTTCCGTGAGCAGCCGACGAATACGGCAGCTGTCGGGAGGAGCAGGCATATCGCCAGGATCAGGGTGAGGCGGTGTATGCGGTTTATATGGCAAGCTGTGGAAGGCATGAGAATCCGTCCTTTCGATGACATCAATACAAAGTAAAGTATAGCACATGAATGTGACCGCTTTATGACCAAAACAAAAATGAACAAAAATATTGCGAAAAATATCAAGATATCCCTTTCCATGAAAGTCGGTTTGTGGTATAATAGGCACAGCACGAATCCTTTGCAGCCATACGTCGCCGGCGGCATCCGGTGGTTGGCAGCCGGAACAATGTGCAATCCATATGTGACCGGCTTTGTCCCGGGAAATTTTCGCAAAGCGAACATTCTTCCCGGCATTTATCATGAAACAGAAAGGAACAGAGAATATGGAAGAAGTATATTCCATACCATTGGCCGATGTTGCCCGAGAATTTGCCTTGGAGGAAATCATCATCCCCGCCGATTATGACAAAATAATGATCACCACGCCCGATGTCAGCCGACCTGGACTGGCTCTCTCCGGCTTTTTTGAAATTTTTGACGGGGAGCGAATCCAGATGATTGGAAACGCCGAGCACCGTTACCTGGAGGGCCTGGCTCCGGAGGAACGCCGCAGACGCATTGTGAATTACATTGATGCGAAGCCGGTGGCGGTTCTGTATACCACCAATCTGTCGGTGTTTGATGAAATGGCCGAGGAAGCTGCCAAGGTAGGTGTCCCCATCCTGCGTACTGCCGAGAAGACCAGCCCCATCCTGGCTGCGTTGATAGCCTCCCTCAACACCCATCTGGCACCCCGCATCACCCGGCACGGCGTATTGGTGGAGGTTTACGGAGAAGGTCTGCTTCTGTTGGGCGAC
>CAZQAI010000165.1:0-4301 GCA_964591305.1 uncultured Clostridium sp. | reverse complement strand
CGGTATTGATATATACATCCAACCCGGTACGAAACATGAGAGCGTGCACATTCCGGTGCTGCTGTCTCAGACGGGCCTCAAAGAGCTTGTGTATAATGACTTCCATGTAGGAGAGGATTGCGATGTGACCATTGTGGCTGGCTGTGGCATTCATAATGCGGGGAATGAGAGCAGTGAGCACAGTGGCATACACCGCTTCTTTGTGGGAAAAGGCGCACGAGTCAGGTATGTTGAAAAGCATTACGGTTCCGGAGAGGGAACAGGGGAGAGGGTCATGAACCCCACGACTGAGGTACACCTGCATGAGAATGCCTACATGGAGATGGAAACTGCACAGATCAAGGGCGTGGATTCTACCGTTCGCATTACAAACGCCACCCTGTCAGACCGAGCCACGTTGGTCGTTCACGAGAAAATCATGACCCATGGGAGCCAGACGGCCGAGACACGCTTCCATGTGGATCTTGATGGTGTAGACTGTGGTACCCATGTGGTGTCCCGCTCTGTGGCAAAGGATCATAGCCACCAACGTTTTATCTCCTTTGTCAACGGAAATAACCGCTGTTCAGGACATACGGAATGTGATGCAATCATTATGGATGATGCGTCTGTCACAGCCAAGCCGGAAATAGCGGCAAACCATGTGGAAGCCTCCCTGATACACGAAGCGGCCATCGGAAAGATCGCCGGGGAGCAGCTGATCAAGCTCATGACGCTGGGCCTTTCCGAGAAGGAAGCGGAAGAGCAGATCATTAATGGATTTTTGAAATGAGGCAACCCCATCATGTTGCATCGAAGGAGCGAACTGCAACACTGCATGAGCGGAAGATGCAGAAAAAAACAGAAATTTGGTTGACAGAATGCCGGCATTATGATATAATAACTCCTTGTAAAAAATGTATGTCGGTCGGATAGAGGAGGCAGGCGTCTATATGCCGGATAAAAAAAAGATATTGATTATGATGCCCGCCATGTATATCGGGGGTGCTGAGAGAAGTCTGCTGGGATTGCTTGAAGCATTGGACTATAGCCGGGTGGACGTGAGTCTGTTCCTGTTTCGGCATGAGGGTGAATTTATGAATCGGATTCCGCCTCAGGTACAGGTGCTTCCGGAGGTGGATCGGTACCGGACTTTCGATGTGCCGATCCGGGATCTTCTGTGCAGTCGGAAATGCCTTTTCGGCATGGCAAGACTTCTGTCAAAGATCGCACTCCGCATGCACTGTGCCTTTACCGGTGAGACGCCGGGAACATGGATGAGTCTGCAGTACACATCTCACTACCTTCAGCCCCTTCTCCCCGCCATTCCGGGCGAGTATGACCTGGGCATCAATTTTCTGAGCGTGGCTGACACCCTGTGCAACAAGGTTCATGCCAAAGTCAGAATAACCTGGTGTCATACCGATTACGATACATTGAATCCCAGCCGCCGCATGGACAGAGACACATATGCCATGTGTGATTATGTGGCCACGGTATCGGAGCCATGCCGCGCAAAGTTACTGAAGCACTATCCTGAACTGCAAGACAAAGCCATTGTCGTTGAGAATACACTGGCAACAGATCTCATGAAGGCCGAAGCAACCCGGGATGCTCCCAATGAAATGGAAGCAAACAAAGGCGTCAGACTGTTGTCTATCGGACGTTACTGTGAAGCAAAAAATTTTGACAATCTGCCGGACATTTGTAAAAAGGTCCGTGCCATGGGGCATGATGTCACATGGTATATCATAGGGTACGGCGGGGATGAGGAGCTCATCCGTCAAAAGATTGCAGAGGCAGGCATGGAAGACTATGTCGTCCTTTTGGGAAAGAAGGAGAATCCGTACCCGTATATTGCCGAATGCGATCTGTATGTTCAACCCTCCCGATATGAAGGAAAATCTGTCACTGTAAGAGAAGCCCAAGCCCTGGGGAAGCCGGTGGTGATTACAAGGTATGCTACCTCGGCCAATCAATTGGAGGATGGGGTTGACGGCATGATCGTGCCGATGGACAACGAGGGATGTGCTGCCGGCATTGCAGCTCTGCTGAACGATCCGAAAAAAATGCGCCGTCTGGCGGAGGCATGTTCCGCCCGTGATTATTCCAACGCGGACGAGGTGAATGTACTGTACAGCCTGATGAACCAGGATACAGCCTTGTATTCCAAGCGACCTGTTGGGTGAAGTCTGAAAACCTCTTTTTTCAAATAAGATCATATGAATGGAGTGACTCATGTCTGATCTTAATAAAGAACTGGACAAGCATATTGTCTCTCATATGTTGTCCTGTCCTGTGTGTCGGGCTCCTTTGGCCATTACAGAGGACGGACGTTCAGTCAAGTGTACCGGACCGCGGCCTCACTGCTTTGATGGGGGCGGGGCCGGGTACCTGCCTCTGGCTCCCCGCCACCCGGGAGGAGGAGATGCAAAAGAAGCGGTCAGGGCAAGAACCGCCTTCCTGACGCGTGGATACTATCAACCTGCTGCTGAGACGTTATGCCATCTCGTTTCCACTTGCTTTCCCATCGCGTCCGACCGAGCCAATGCGGACGTACAAGAAGTTTTCCTGCTGGACGCGGGATGTGGCGAAGGGTATTATTCCTGCCGTCTCGCTGACCGTGGGTACCGGGTTCTTGGCGTGGATTTGTCCAAATTCGCTGTAGATGCGGCTACCAAAGCAGCCCGTAACCAGCGAACGGGGAGCAGCCGGGAAAGCCGGACAGTCTTCGCTGTGGGGAGTGTGTTCGAACTGCCTGTGAGGGATGCCTGTGCGGATGTTCTGATCAACCTGTTCGCTCCTTGTGCTCCCCGGGAGTTTGCCAGAGTGCTGAAGCCGGGCGGATACCTGATCGTGGCAGGAGCCGGTGAATGTCACCTAATGGGCCTCAAGAAGCTGCTCTACCGCGACCCGTATGGCAATGATCCCCGCCGCGATCTGCCGGGGAAAAACGATCCATTCCTTTTGACAGACCGTCAGAATGTTACCTTTTCCGTTACGGTCAGCGGACGGGATACCCTTGAAGCCCTCTTCTCCATGACCCCTTACTATTGGCGAACCGATCGGGAAGGGAAGGAGAGACTGATGCAGACGGAATCTCTGAATACACCGGTTTCTTTTGACTTTTATATATATCGCAGAGTCTGACAGACTTTGAGAGACAAATATATAAATGAAGTATAAAATGTAAAGGATAGGATGAAATGGTATGAAAATATCCCTTTGTATTCCCATGTACAATGAAAACAGCATCATCGCCGATACAGCCCGCACACTGTCAGCATACATGGAAAAAAATTTTGACGATTACGAAATTATTTTTTCCAACGATGGCAGCCGGGATGGCTGCGAAAAGACTGTGGAGTCCCTGCACCTGCCCCATGTGCGTGTGGTGGGGTATCCGGACAACAGGGGCAAGGGCTGCGCTGTGCGTACCGCGTTTATGGCAGCGGAGGGGGACTTTGTCATGTTCACTGATGCTGACCTGGCATACGGTACAGACGTCATCAAACGTGTGTATAATGCTTTTCTGGAGGATATGTCTACCGGCGGATCTGTACCGGACATGGTGATCGGATCCCGTAATCTGTCCAAAGATGGCTACGAGAGCTATACCTTCATCCGCCGCTTGGCTTCCAAAATTTATATCAAGGTGCTTTGCTTTGTAGGCGGTATCAAACTTACAGACTCTCAGTGTGGCTGCAAGGCTTTCACCCGGGAAGCGGTGCATAAGATATTTCCCCGGTGTGAGGTCAACGGTTTTGCTTTTGACTTCGAGGCCATTCTCTGGGCCACCAAATACGGTATGAGGATCAAGGAAATTCCGGTCAAGGTTATCAATCACCGGGAATCCAAAGTGCATGTCTTTTCCGATACCTTCAAAATGCTGGGTGACCTGCGTAAGATGAAAAAGCGCATCGGGAAGATCACAGTCGAACTCGGTTGAGACGGCTGCTGTCCGGCACTGACACAAGCCGATGCAAACAGGACAAAATCATACAGATGAAACCAAAGTTCAGGAGGCAGTCATGCATATATCCATTACAGGAAAACTGGGAAGCGGCAAATCCACTGTGTGTTCCCTCATACATGAAAGGTATGGCTACGAAATATTTTCCACAGGCGCCATCCAGCGGGAAATAGCCCGGGAGAAGGGGATTACGACGCTGGAGCTGAATGAGTTGATGAAGATCGACCATACGTTGGACGATGTCATAGACGAGACCACTGCGCGTCTTTCCAGAGAGCGGCGAGATGATAAACTGATTTTCGACTCCCGCATGGCATGGCATTTTGCGGAAAACACCTTTAAAATCTTC
>CAZQAI010000164.1:2826-4303 GCA_964591305.1 uncultured Clostridium sp. | reverse complement strand
TTATGTAGAGGATCCGGCTTACGCTGACCAAACCCTGTTCGTGATCCTCAAACGGGCTTCCCTCTCACCCTGACCACTGTTACCCATACCGTTCATCGACCTGAAAGGAAACATGCATGGAACCCACCCTACGCCTTTTTGATGCGGACAGTCATACCTTCACCTTCACAGCCACTGTGCTGTCCTGCCAACCCACCGATATGCCCGAACAATATGCAGTGATCCTGGATCGAACTGCCTTTTTCCCGGAGGGCGGCGGCCAAGCTGCTGATCCCGGCACCTTAGAGGGCCTTTCCGTCTCCGATGTGCAGGTCAGTTCGGATGGCATCATCACGCACACCGTCGCCGGAGTGCTTCCTCCGGGTAGGATTGTAACAGGACAGCTGGACACAGAAACCAGGCTGCGTCGTATGCAATGTCACTCAGGAGAGCACATTTTGTCCGGTCTCATCCACGCCAGGTATGGATTCCGCAATGTGGGCTTCCATCTGGGCGACGAGGAAGTGACATTGGACTTTGACGGGGTGCTGAACCGGGGACAGCTGGACGACATAGAAGACCAAGCCAACCGCCTGGTACGCGCCTGCCTACCCGTCAAGGCCTGGTACCCCACCCCGGAGGAACTGGCTACCCTTTCCTACCGTTCCAAGCTGGCGCTGACCGAGCACGTACGTCTTGTCCGGATTGGCCCGGATGGGGATGCCGTCGATCTGTGCGCCTGCTGTGCCCCCCATGTTGCCAACACAGGGGAGATTGGACTCATCAAAATGCTGGATGTCACGCATTACAAGGGGGGAATCCGCATCCGCATGCTGGCCGGAGCTATGGCTTTGGAAGACTATCGCCGCCGATATGCCATTGTGACCGCCTTAGCCGCCGACATGTCTGTCAGACAGACGGATGTACTGGAGGGCTACGCCCGGCACAAGAGAGCGTTGGAGGAAAAAAATCAAACTGTCGCTTGCCTACGGCGAGAATTATGGGAGGCGCAAGTCAGTACCCTGTCCGCCACCCAAGGCAGTCTCTGTCTCTTTGGCGAAGGGCTGGATGCTCTGTCCATGCGGCAGCTGCTCAACCGTACGTCAAGCCGATGTGGCCTTCTGTGCGGCATCTTCTCCGGCTGTGACGCAGACGGTTACACCTACTGTATCGGACGCGGCTCTTCGGATATAAACCTCAAACAATACGCCGGGGAGATACAGACAGCCCTGTCCGCCCGGGGCGGTGGCTCACCTGAGATGCTCCAAGGCCGCTGTTCTGCTTCCCGAGCTGTGATCGAAGCCTGGTTCTCTGCTTGGAAACCCACGGTGTAATACCTTGTCCCCACCAATAACCACTACATAAAAGGAGAGTACACTCATGAAAAAGCTATTCAATGCCCTGATTGCCCTGATTGCCCTGGTTGTCCTGTTCACCTCCGTGTCCGTGCCTGCTGTCATGTCAGCCGGAGCCTCCAACCAAGCAACCTAGGCGGTCG
>CAZQAI010000164.1:2118-2816 GCA_964591305.1 uncultured Clostridium sp. | reverse complement strand
TATGATATGCTGTTCGCTCCCGGTGGCACGGATAGCACCCGTACCCTTGCGAAAGACTCATATGCTGCTGCCCAGGTGGTTCTGACTGCTCCCGCACGTACTCTTTCCCTGCCTGTCAGCGGAACCGGCTCGGTGACTGTCGGACTGTTTGCCTATGTGAACGATCTTGACACCACTCTTTTGCTTGATCCCGTAGCGGAACATACCTTCACCTGCTCCGGCGGAAAGGTATGGCTGACCTTTACCTTCCCGGAAACATCCGCTCTGCCTTCCGGAGAGTACATCGTGGCCGTGTACGAGGGAGACGGCATATCCCTTGTCACCCGCGCCGCACATGCCTCCCAGCGTGCGTACCTGAACGGTCAGTACAGCAGCGCGTTGTCCCTGCCCGTCTCCGTTAAATACACTTCTCGGCCCGATTCTCTGTACGGTACTCCCACTGTCCCTCAGGCTGTCATAGAGGACGATCCGGCTCCCCACATGGGTTCTGTACTGTATTTCAACACAGCCGCCGGAGTAAGCTCCTGCGGCGGCACCAACGCCATGAATGTGACCTATATGGAGGAGGACGGAGAGAGCTTCACCCGTTTCCAGCCGGCAAAAAGCGCCACCGATCCCTATGTTTTTCTCAACTTACCCGGAACGCCGGTTAAGACTTCGGAATACAAATACCTTCTTCTCAAGGTAAGAACAGATGA
>CAZQAI010000164.1:0-2108 GCA_964591305.1 uncultured Clostridium sp. | reverse complement strand
ATGAGGACGCCCCCCGTCGGGCACAGATGTTCTTTATCACCGACGAATGCTCCATTTCGGAGCAGGCATCGCTTCATTTCCTTTATCCGGCCGAGGATGGGTGGCAGTATGTGATTCTCCGTCTGGATGAGAACCGTTTCTATACCGGCCAGCTTCAATCCCTGCGTTTTGATGTCTTTGAGTCGGTGGAGGGGTCTCACTGGGTGGATGTGGCTTACATGGCCTTGTTTAAGACTCAAGAGGCTGCCACGGCTTTCCACGATAATTTCGACGATTACCGGTCAACAGAACCGGATGACCCGGTAGAAACCGAGCCGGATTACGACTCCTACCTGACCTCTGATGAGCCCTCCTCCGGAGAAGGCACCCTTGCCCAGAACGGAAAGCTCAACTACCGCTACATGCCTTATGTTCACACCATGGACTTCTCCCGGACAGTGGATGAGTACACAGCCGAGGGCAACTTTGGCTTTTACTCCTTGGATTATGCTGTCATTTATGACGGACAGCTGCGCTGCGGGGCTTTTGGCTCATATGCGTTTTTTACACAGGAGATGCTGGGAGACAATTACGGCCTGCGAGGCGGTTCACTGTCTATGGACTCCGTACTGTCACGCGGTTCCCTGACCGTCACCCTACGCCAGATCTATCCAAATGACAATGCCGTTTACTCCGGTATAGCCTTTACGTTGAACCCGGACGGGAGGCTGTCTGTCCAAGATCGTGACGGTTTTTCGGCCGAGGTGGATACAGGTATAGACTTCTCTCTCCTGCACCGCATCACCTTCACAGATGCCTGTGACCGTCTGATTCTGGATGTGGATGGAACAGCCGTCTGCACAGTATGGTATGACGCCTCGAACCAGGCTCTTTCTTTGACCGGAACAGATGGCTGGGTATCTGCGCCCCATTTGCCAGGCGCCGGATATGCTACCGTGTTAGCCAACAGCACAAGGGGATATATCGACAATGTATCCTACACTCATGTGGACATCGTGCCCAACAGCACCTCCGTCGGGTTCCCAGTGGATTATTCAACCTGGGTGGCCACCGATGATCTGAATCGCACCACACCCACATCTGTTGAGGTAGCAGACAGCGATAAAAAGTATGTGGGCATCTTCTACTTCATGTGTCACGATTTTATATCGGGTCGGAATGCTCATGATATCACCAAAATGTACCTGGAGGATGGCTTTGATTCACTATGCGAAACTCTGTCCTCCTATGCCGGACGGGACGGATGCTACTGGGCGGAGCCGTATTTCGGTTATTATACCAGCATGGACACCTGGGTCTTCCGCAAGCATGCCTACATGCTGGATGCCGCAGGAGTAGACTTTATCTTCCTGGACATGTCCAACAACTATTTCTACACCGAACAGACAAAGATCCTGTTCGATACCTGGCTGGAAATCCGACGTGAGGGCGGCTCGACCCCGCAAATTTGCTTCATGTTCGGCGATATGCCCTTCACCTTTGTCAATGGCATGTACACGATGCTCCCCTTCCTTGAAAACCCGGATTATGCGGAGCTCCTGTTCCGCTGGGAGGGCAAACCGTTGATCCTGGGCAACAACGATGGCACCGGTGAGAATGCGGCCGACGGCCGTTTCCGCATCTGGACATGTACATCAGGCACAACACCGCAGTCCAAGGATGCCTTCAAAACGCTGCTGGCCGACAATCCCGAGGTCAAGACATTCTGGGAAACCCGCCTCAATCAGGTCTTGGAGAACTACACTGTCCGCAAGTGCTGGGCTTGGCAGTCCGGGAGATACGACAACTACTGGGATTGGCTGCAGAACACCCCGCAAGCCCTTGGAAAGGATGTACAGGGTCAGCCTGAACAGATTGCTGTGTCGATGGGTACCCATGCACACACCGACCGGGGTCGCAGTCTGACAGACAACAACACCGATTACAACACACAGGGCGAATTCGGATTCACCCTTGGGACGGCCAAGTATGGCTACTATTTCGCTGAGCAGTTTGAGTATGCCCTGACCCAAAATGTCAATGTCATCATGATTACCGGCTGGAACGAATGGTATGCCGGTGTGCAGTCCACTACCAATCAAAACCAGACCTGCGGAGGTACATCTACC
>CAZQAI010000163.1:0-4344 GCA_964591305.1 uncultured Clostridium sp. | reverse complement strand
CAATGAGAGGACCGCCGCCCTGCTCGTACTCATTGAGGAACACACCCCAGGTAGGCACAGCCCGGCGCCGAATGGCGGTAGCCTTGGCGTAATAGATCTCACCGAAGGTGCCGGCCAGGCACTCGTTCTTCATGTACTGCGCATCGGCCCGCTGGCGGTTCTGGTAGCCAATGGTCAGCTTTTTGCCGGTCGCAGCGGCGGCATCCAGCATTTTTTTCGCTTCCTCCGCGTTGATGGCCATGGGCTTTTCGCACATGACATGTTTCCCCGCATACAGAGCGTCTACCGTAATGAAGCTATGTGCCCGGTTGGGGGTGCAGACATGCACCACATCAATGGTCTTATCCTCCAGCAGCTTGCGATAGTCGGTGTACACGGCAGCATCCGGTGTGCCATAATCCCGCTTTGCCTTTTGAGCGCGTTCCTCAATGATATCGCAGAAAGCTACCATCTGTACGTTGGGAAGCTGTTTGAGAGAAGGCATATGTTTACCGTTGGCAATTCCTCCACATCCGATGATGCCTACACGCACGGTCGTACTTTGTCCCATAATGTAATCTCCTTATGTATGAATAAATCATATGATGCATTAGCGGGCTCCTGATCGGAATTGCCCGTTGATATACAGTATCATTGTACCGCATTCGACCCGATTTTGCAATGGTTTTTTTCGAGCCGGATTCATTTTTGGTTGAATGCACAAATTCAATACCTTATTTTTAAACAAAACGGCTATTTCAGCTGCGTGAGGCAGCCAGGAGGATGTTCTGAGCGTTGGCCAAACGAACCGGGCTGCCTCATTTGCGTGAGGCAGCCCGGTGATGACCCGCAGAGAATCAGTGTTTATGACAGGAGCCACCCATAGGACAATGGGAGCAGTTTCCCCCACAGCAGGACTTTCCCTTTTTCTTGTCTCGCAGCATGATGCCGATGACGACGGCCACCACAGCTATGACAAGGGCTGTCACGAGGATCGTAGCGAGGTTGGCTGCTATCCATGATACCATATTCCGGCTCCTTTCTTGATTCGGACGTTATGCTTACTTGATCTTTACCTTTTCTGTCAATCTGGTGGCTTCCTTATAAGGACGTACCAGCATGTAAATCATGACGGCCAGGACGGCTACAGCCACAATCAGACCGATCACGTTGATATGCCCGGCGAATATCCCGCCAAACTGGTAGATCATCAGAGAAATGGCGTAGGCAAACAGGCACTGATACCCGATGGCGAACCATGTCCACTTGGCGGAGTTCATTTCACGCCGGATGGCACCGATGGCCGCAAAGCAGGGGGCGCAGAGCAGATTGAACACCAGGAAGGAGTAGGCAGCCAGCTTGGTCATACCCTCGAAGTCGAGAACGCCGAACACACCCACGACCTCCTCTTTGGCCACAAGCCCCATAATGGTGGCTACAGTTGCCGTGGCTTCGCCAAAGCCAAGAGGAGCAAATATCCAGCAGATGGCATTCCCGATCCGCCCAAGCACGCTGTCGGCCAATTCAAGTTCGGAGGAGAAAGTGAAAGCACCGTCGACCCATCCGAGACTGGAACCCAGCCAGATCACAATGGAAGACAGCAGGATGATGGTGCCGGCTTTCTTAAGGAAGGATCTGCCCCGCTCCCACATGGAACGCAGTACATTGCCGACAGTCGGCCAGCGATAGGCAGGCAGCTCCATGACGAAGGGTGCCGGATCACCGGAGAACATGCGCGTTTTCTTGAGTATGATGCCGGACACAATGATGGCCGCAATGCCGACAAAGTAAGCACTGGGGGCTACCCACCAGGCACCGCCGAACAGAGCGGAGGCGATCAGGGCAATAATCGGGAGCTTGGCACCGCAGGGAATAAAGGTGGTGGTCATAATGGTCATGCGGCGATCCCGCTCGTTTTCGATGGTGCGGGACGCCATAATGCCGGGCACACCGCAGCCGGTGCCGATGAGCATGGGAATAAAGGATTTGCCGGATAAGCCGAACTTGCGGAAAATACGGTCAAGCACAAAGGCAATACGCGACATGTAGCCGCAGGCCTCCAGAAATGCAAGGAAAATGAAGAGAATGAGCATCTGCGGAACAAAGCCGAGAACGGCTCCGACACCGCCCACGATACCATCGTTGATCAGGCCGACCAGCCAATCAGCGGCGCCGATCGCCTCCAGCAGGTTGCCAACCAGGACCGGAATACCGGGGACCCATATGCCGTATTCGGATGTATCCGGAACCCCCTCAACCTCCTCGCCAAGCGCTGCATCGTAGATGGCGGATATATCGAATCCCGCCTCAGCCAAGGAATCGGCGTAGGTGCCATAGGCTTCATCAAAGTCGCCGTAATTCTGATCTGCGATAGCCGACTGGATATCCTTCGCTCCGATGACGTCCTGCTTGACGGCCGCATCGACCAGGGACACCATTTCGTCTGTCCAGACATTCGAAATCGCGTACTCGGTAATGTCATCTTCATACTCAGAGGTGCCGATGCCGAACAGATGCCAACCGTCTCCGAACAACCCGTCGTTGGCCCAATCGGTCACATAGGTACCGACTGTGGAGACAGAAATGAAGTACACAAGGAACATAATGACAGCGAAAATGGGGAGTCCCAGCCAACGGTTGGTCACAATGCGGTCGATTTTATCCGATACGGACAGCGCACCGGCGTTCTTTTTCCGGTAGCAGGCCTTGATGACACCGGCAATATATATGTACCGCTCATTGGTGATGATGGATTCGGCATCGTCATCCAGCTCCGCCTCAGCCGCCTTGATGTCCTCCTCAATATGGGCCAGCGTACCGCTGTCCAGCTTGAGCTGATCCAGTACCTTTTCATCGCGTTCAAAAATCTTGATCGCATACCAGCGCTGCTGCTCCTCCGGAAGGCCATGAACGGCTGCTTCCTCAATGTGCGCAATGGCATGCTCCACGGCTCCCGAGAAGGTATGCTGAGGGATTGTTTTGGCGTGCTGAGCCGCTTCGATGGAGGCCTCCGCCGCTTGCATTACGCCGTCGCCCTTGAGCGCGGATATTTCCACGACCCTCACACCCAGCTGGCGGGACAGCTCTTGTGTGTTGATCTTGTCGCCGTTCTTGCGGACGACATCCATCATGTTGATAGCCATCACCACGGGAATGCCAAGCTCAGTCAGCTGCGTGGTCAGATACAGATTTCGCTCCAGGTTGGTGCCATCCACAATGTTCAGAATGACATCAGGGCGTTCACCCACCAGATACTCCCTGGCCACCACCTCCTCCAGCGTATAAGGAGAGAGGGAGTAGATGCCGGGCAGGTCGGTGACCACCACGCCGCTGTGCCCCTTCAGCTTTCCTTCTTTTTTCTCAACCGTGACTCCCGGCCAGTTGCCGACGAACTGATTGGCGCCGGTCAGCGCATTGAAGAGCGTGGTCTTGCCGCAGTTTGGGTTTCCTGCAAGCGCAATTCTTACATTCATAATTATGACCATTCCTTTCGATAATAACGCGGAAGTTTTGGAGCGGTTCCGACCTCTGCCGGAATGGCGGTTTTCAGGACCGCTAAGGCACAAAACTTTCTGCCTGAAAAAAACGATAGGCTTTTTGCGGACTTTTCTGATCTCACCTGAAGATTAGCGTTCGCTAACTGATGAGATAGCCTACAGGCAGGCTTAAAGGCGGGCCTAAAAGGCGATGCCCCTGCCTCGATGCCTGTCACACGACCTGGATCCTGTCAGCTCATTCGACCTCGATCATGTCCGCATCTGCTTTTCTGAGGGACAGCTCATAACCGCGAACCGTCACCTCCACGGGGTCGCCGAGCGGTGCCACCTTACGGATATAGACCTCCACGCCTTTCGTAATACCCATATCCATAATCCTGCGTTTGACGGCTCCCTCGCCGTGGAGCTTGACGACCTTCACCCTGTCGCCGACCTTTGCTTGCCTGAGCGTTTTCATGATATACTGTTCCTTTCTATAATGATTCTAAATAATGAATGCGGAAGCTTTGAGGCGGTTCCGGCCTCTGCCGGAAGGACATTTTCTCAAACCGCCAAGGCGCAAGACTTTCTGTTTGCATAAGCGATGGACTTTTTGAGACCTGCTTCCTCTTTCATGACGAATATATGCGTTATGTAAAAAATCAGATCATGATTTTCTGCGCCATTTCTTTATTGACTGCCACACGTGCTTGCTTCACATTGACAATCACATTCCCGCCGATCCGTGCGACGACCGTCACCTGTCCGCCTGCCACAAAGCCGAGATTCTCCAGGTGCTTTTTGACTTCCGGGCTTCCTCCGATCCTTCTGATCGTATTTTCCTCTCCTACATTGGCCAGTGTCAGTGGCATCATGCACCACGCCTTCC
>CAZQAI010000162.1:0-4357 GCA_964591305.1 uncultured Clostridium sp. | reverse complement strand
CGCATCAGATTGGCCGCGCCTCCCTATAAAAGCAGGGCCCGGCTTTTGCTATTTCAGCAGTTCATCCGTCAGCCGCAGCACGTCTGGCGCAATACGCTTTCGTTCTTTTTGTATGATGTGATTGTATACCGGATAAGCCAGGGCCATGCCCGCGATCCCGACAATTCCAATGCCGGTTCCGATACATAAGGCCAGCGTGCTGCTGGGCAACATTTGACCTGTATCGGTCATGATAAAACTCATGCCGGTGCCGAGAATCAGGGTACCGGATATGCCTGTGAGGAGAGAGAACACGGTTGCTTTTTGGGTCACACCTCGGTCAAGCCTTCGCAGACGTTGCATTTTGCCGTCATCGGATGTGTCCTCTCCCATTGTATATTTCTTTCGGATCTCTTTGATTTCCTCTTGCTCTTTGGCCGAGTAGGTGTAAGAAAATTTTTGGTTGTCGTCATGCTGTTCCATTATTTTCGCTGCTCCTGAGTTTTTTCAGCTGCTTGTTCGATGCTGTTATCATGTAGACTGCCAAGAAAAGGATAAGTAAGGCGACGGCTCCTCCGGTTAAGGCCAGCATCAACCGGCGAAACGACTCATCCGCATCAGAGCCGAAGGTGTTGAGCATGGTGGATTCCAGTGTCAGCATGGACACGCAAGCGGCTGTAAAGTTGATTATTTTCGCAGCGGAGTAGACCGGGCTGTGAAATTTTTTGTACTTTACCATACTGATCAGCGAGACAGTAAACGTCCCAAAGGTATATGCCGCCATGGCAATAGCAGTGATTTCACTGTGATGAAATGTCCTGTTCCAATACACCATAAAAAATACCATCAGAGTCAGAACCAGATTCATAACAAGGAATACCCAACCGCAGATGCGGTATTTCACAAGCTCATCGTTCATTCTCTCTCCGAGCTTATACCTGGCGGTATGACGCACAAGAAAGAAACGCATCACGGCAAGTGAAAGATAGTAAGCCGCAAGCGAACAGAACCAAAGTGAGCCATGGTAAAATCCGATGCCAAGCTGAAGAAGTGCGTATGCGGTATTCCATAAAAGCGAGCAATACAGCGACATGTTGATACGCAGGTGGCGGTCGCCGAACCATTTGCTGGCTATGCGGTTTTCGCTTTTGAATTTTTTAAAGCTCCTGACCAGGTGCGGGATCCGGAAACACCACACCGTCAGGGCGTATGCCGCCAGCACATAGGATATGATGGTGATGGCCGATTCCGTTCCGGCCAACACCATAGAGTAACTCACCATGACGGCGGCGATGGGAACAAGAAGTATCATCAGGGCTATGTGCGGATACAGAAGCGATTTACCGAGCTTCTTCCAGATCATGGATTTCCCCCAATCTTCACTGTAAAGGTCGTTCCTTTTCCCGGCGTGCTTTCGACCGAAATATCGCTTTGCGTGATGTCGATCACACGTTTCACAAGCGCCAGACCGAGGCCGTTGCCCTGTGTCGCATGGGAGGTATCGCCTTGAAAGAATTTATCGAATATATGGCGGCCGACATCTGCGGATATGCCGCATCCCGTATCTTTGACTGTGACAACGGCATACCCGGCCGCATTCCTGACTGAGACCGAAACCGTGCCGCCGCCTTCGGTAAATTTGATGGCGTTGGAAAAAAGGTTGTTCCATACAAGGCCCATCATTTCAGGGTCTGAGACAATGTACATATCGTCCTCAATGTCCGTTTCTATGTTCAGCCCCTTCTTTTCCCATGCGTCTTCAAAGCCAAGCAGACACTCACAGACCTGTTCGGATAGATTGTATCGCGCAAAAGCAGGCGTGATCTGCTGATTTTCCAGCTTGTTGAGCTTTAAAATATTCGTAATCAGCGTGGCGAGACGGCGGGAGGCGTCTGTGATGCGTTTGGCGTATTCCATACGCTTCTCGGCATCAATCTCCGACTGTGCTAGAAGTGAACCGTAGTTCTGTATGACGGAAAGCGGTGTTTTCAACTCGTGGGATACATTGGCTACAAAATCGGTACGCAGTGTTTCGGTGTGCGAAAGCTCCTCGGTCATTTTGTTAAAGCATTCGGCTATCTCATTAAAGGCATCTCCTGTGCCGATGGTCCGGAGCGGGGGGATTCGCACCGTGAAATGTCCGTTCATGACCTGCCGTCCGGCATCCAGAATTCTCTTCGTAGGACGGTCTACTGTCAGCTTTCGCCTGACAAAGTCGCAGATTGCCAGTATGGCGGTCAGAATCACCACGTTGAGCATAGTCAGCTTGGCTGCCGATTCAATATTATCACCTGTCAGCTTGATTCCCATGGATTTGGTCATGGTGGTCAGAAAGAGGAGCATGCAGCAGGAGACGACGAAGGAGACCAATATAAAGAATACTAAAAAGCGGTATACAGCCTTTAATATTCTGCTAACCTTTCTGTCCTTGCTCATTTGATCACCGCCTTGTAGCCGAGGCCATGCACGGTGACGATTTCAAAGGAATCGCATGCCGCCAGCTTGGCGCGGAGCTTGGTCATGTACACATCCACCGTGCGCGTGCTGGTCTGTGTGTCCGCATCCCAGAACTCATCCATGAGCTGCGTTCTGGTAAAGGTTTTTTTGGGATAAGAGAGCATCTTATACAGCAGGTTGAACTCACGCAGGGTCAGTGGTATTTCCTCGCCCTTCCAATAGGCTGTATGCTCATCGGCATCCATTGTGAAATGACCGGCCTCCACTCGCCTGGAGGATGCAATTTTGGCACGGCGAAGCAAGGCGCCGATCCGCAGGAGCAGTTCGTCAAAGTCAATGGGCTTGACCATGTACTCGTCGATTCCGATGCGGTATCCTCTCTGCATGGAGGTGAAGTCATCCCGTGCGGTCATAAAGAGAATGGGCACATCCTCATTGAGTGAACGTACGGTTTTAGCGAACTCAAAGCCGTCAATGCCGGGCATCATAATATCAGATACGATAAGGTCGAACACCGTGCTGTACATAGCATCATAGGCTTCTTCTGCGCCAAGACAACCCATCGCTTCATAGCCGCTTGTGTTCAGAAAGGAGCAAACACCGCGGTTGAGCTCTGCGTTATCCTCCACTACCAGTATCTTGAACATATACGCCGCCTCCATTTCGTACTCATACCCTTAGTATAACATAAAAATGTTAAAGTTTTGTTTGCGTATTGCTTGTTTTATCAAGTTCGGACGGAATAGACCGCATTTTTCTGCCTTTTGGATCACAGAATACAGGAGCGGAGCGGCCATTGTCGACGCTCCGCTTTCTGCCTGATTCCCTATGAACGCCTTTTGAAAAAAGGCGTAGCCATGCTTTATCAGACACCCATGATCTTCTCACTGAGGCTGATGATCTGAGGTGCAAACTTTTTCTTGCGAGCCCGCAGCATGCGTTTGTGGAGGGGGTAGTTTGCGATGGCCAGCAGAAGTCCCACCACGCCGATGATGATGCCGGGGATCATAGGATCCCCGCCCATGCCGATGGTTTCTGCAAGGTCGGTCATCACAAGGCTCATGCCACAGCCCATGATGATAACGCCGATGCTCCCGAAAATGTATGAGAATACATTGACAGGACGTTTGACCCTGGCGTCGAGCGCACGGAGCTCGCTGAGTTCCGAGGGTTGCTTTTCCACATACTGTGTGCGAATCTTCTGTGCCACAAACTGCTGATCGTTTCTGTTCATGTTTTTACCTCTCTTGTTGAATTGGTTGTGGATTGTTTGCAGACACAGTATACTCCCCGGATGTTTTTGCTTTCTTAGCAAAATGTTTGTGTATTGTTAACTGCCGAAAAAGCGTAACAGCGTGTATCGCCTACGCCAAAGCCACGGAGCTTTACAGCTTGCCGGCTCTGCCTGTCTGTGTGACCGAAAAACTGGCGTGCACAAGAAATTTCACCGTTTCGTCCGATGCTGTGTCAAGCAGCACCGATATCCAATGCACCTTGCTCATGTGGTAGGCCGGATAGACGCCGTCAGACGCTCCGAAGGAGCCAAACAGATCTGTCGGCAGCTTGAGATTGACGATATCCACTACCTTGTCGCTGTCGATGCCGAACTTGCGGCGGGAGACCTTCATCACCAACGCAAACCACTTGCGGGTATCCGCATGCCTGAGTACCGCTGAATCAAAATCTCCTTCAAACGGATAGTCCGGCGATATGCCATATGTAGAAAGGCAGTATGCAAAGAATTCAGTTCGTGTCATATATAGCCTCCTGTTTGCGTACTGTAAGCATCATGACATGCAGTATGGAATGGAAAATGAGTGTATCCATGATACCACACAATCTTCCGTATGTCAATGTCAACCTTATTTTTCGTTACAGTTCAGCCACCCTCTATAGTACGCTCCCTTTTCCACTGTAGAGT
>CAZQAI010000161.1:0-4460 GCA_964591305.1 uncultured Clostridium sp. | reverse complement strand
CCACCTCCTACCGTCTGGCCCGGCATGATAAGGAGCAGTATCCCAACATCATCACGGCCGCCAAAAATGAGAACGATACCCCGTACTATACAAACTCCTCTCACCTGCCCGTGGGTTACACCGAAGATATTTTCACCGCCCTGGACATTCAGGATGAGCTTCAGACTCTGTATACGTCGGGCACTGTCTTCCACGCCTTCCTAGGCGAGAAGTTGCCTGACTGGAAAGCCGCCGCAAACCTTGTGCGTAAGATTGCAGAGAACTACCGGCTGCCTTACTATACTCTCTCACCTACCTACTCGGTCTGTTGTGAACATGGCTACCTGACGGGCGAGCAGTATACGTGTCCCCATTGTGGCAAAAAGACGGAGGTGTACAGCCGTATCACTGGTTATTACCGTCCCGTCCAGAACTGGAATGACGGTAAGGCGCAGGAATATAAGGACAGGGTCACATATGACACCGTCCATTCCGTGCTGACCCATAAAGGCCCGTTGAACGGACAGATGGAAGCGAGCGCATGCCCCGAGAAGGCGGCCCAGCCTGAACCTGAATCCGCTGGAAGTGAGAGCCGTGTATACCTGTTTGCCACCGCCACCTGCCCGAACTGCAAGATTGCAGCCGATGCCATGGATAAGGCCGGATTCGCTTATGAAAAGCTGTTGGCCAATGAGCATATGGACATGGCAAAGGCATACGGTGTTCGCCAGGCACCCACGCTTGTGATTGATAAGGGAGCGGAAACGGAAAAGTATGTGGGTTTGCCCGAGATCAAGAAGTATCTGGCTGCACGCTGAAACGAACTGTATATAGAATAAAACAGAGTAGGCGGGGGATCCTACTCATAGAAAATCCGAAAGAGACGGTTTATTCAGATGTACGACATCATCATCATCGGCGGCGGCCCGGCGGGGCTGACAGCGGCCCTGTATGCTCGCAGAGCAGGGAAACGAACGCTGGTTATTGAAAAAGAAACCTTCGGCGGGCAGATCACCTACTCACCGAAGGTCGAGAATATTCCCGGCCTTGCGGCCCTTGCCGGCAGTGCTTATGCAGAACAGCTGGTGGATCAGGTGTTGTCGCTGGGCGTTGATACAGAATGCGCCAATGTGCTGGCAGTCTGTGACGGCGGGATGCGGAAAACAGTCGTTACAGACAGCGGCCAATATGAGGCATATGCTGTCATCGTGGCCACGGGTGCCCGACACAGACGGCTGGGATTGCCCGGCGAAGAGAATTTTATCGGTTGTGGCATATCCTTCTGCGCTGTGTGTGACGGAGCTTTTTACGAAGGGCGAACAGTAGGCGTGGTGGGGGGTGGTAATTCCGCCCTCCAGGAAGCCCTCCTGTTATCCGACATTGCCGGTGAAGTGATCATGATACAGAATCTGGATTACCTGACCGGGGAGAAGACGCTGGCAGAACAGGTAAACGCCCGGCAGAATGTCCGCATCATCACAGGAACAGTCGTGGAAAGTCTTTTGGGTGAGGGAGAGCTGACCGGTGTGCGCATCCGCAAATTGTCAGACGGCGCAACCAAAGAAATACCATTGGACGGCCTGTTTGTCGCCATCGGTCTGCTGCCCCAGAACGAGGCCTTTTCCGATGTTCTGCCGCTGGATGAGCGGGGATATGCCGCCAGCGGGGAGGACTGCCTGACCGGACGGGATGGCCTGTATGTGGCCGGCGACTGCCGGAGCAAATCCGTCCGTCAGGTGACAACAGCCACCGCTGACGGAGCGGTGGCTGCCCTGGCTGCCTGTGCCTATGTAGACAGCTTGGCGTCCAGGTAACTCGCATCTGCCAATATCGTGACAGGGGAACCTTTTCAGAAAAGGGATGCTTTCCCCTGCGGTTGATATAGCTTTCCCGGAACCTTACTTTAAAAAGCAAGAAGGGCAGACGGTAAAACCGTCTGCCCTTACAAAATATGATTTGTTAGGATGATCTGGAATCAGTCAGCATCCTTTTTCTTTTTCAGTCCAAGAAAGACCGCGGGAACCAGCAGGAGCAGGGCAGAGAACCCTGCAACGGAGGCACAACCGCTCGTTGTCGGCTCGGTGGCTGTTTGGCTTGCTGCATCCGTACTGCTTTCCGGTGAATCCGTGCCGGAGAGCGTACCGGTTTCCGTACTGCTTTCCGACGCGGGGGAATATACCGCTGTGACCGTAACATCCCCAGTAGTCAGAGCGTATGTTTCCCATACGCCTGTATACCCGTCCTTCTGCGGTACCTCGGGTGGTGTGATGTCTTTGTCGTCCACTGTATATGTACATTGACCGACCGCCTGTCCGTCTGCTTCGAAGGTTACAGTATATTCAATGGGGGTATATACCGCCTTGACGATGAAGTCTCCGGTTGCATCTTTTACAGAATAGCTTTCCCACTCTCCGGTGTATCCTTGCTTTTCAGGCACTTCCACAGGTGCAGAAGACAGTGACTCTGCTCCGGGAATGAAAGGAATTTCAGATACAACCTGACCGTCAGCCATAAATGATGCAACATAACCCAGTGTCATGAGGCAAAGATGTTGCTTTTCCACATATCCTGCCTGGCCGTTTGCGTACACAAGTGCGTAATCTCCGACTTCCTTGACCAGTTCAACCGTGGAGCCCAGCTTCAGCCGGTCCAGACGGGGAGCCTTGGCCGGTTCCCCTGTCAGGGATATATTGGCCGTCGTGACGACATACACACCGCTGGGCATACCGCCTGCATATGAATAGTCCAGCGTAGCTTCGTTTCCTTCTTCATATGGAGGTGTGCCGTAGCCAATAATGCAGGGATTGTTGATCGCATAACTGCGGATTCCCACCTCATCCGAACTGTTGCCTTCGATGGTGTAAACGGTATCCTCGGTCACATACAATACATACCCGATATGGCTTGCACCGGTGTTGACGCCGTCCCAGTTGAAGAAGATCATATCGGCCGGCTGGGGTGTATATGTACCTTTGTATGCAGCAGAATTTTCAAACATTTTGTTTGCCTTGAGCCATTCCACCCACTTCCAGCAGCTTATTTCACCGTAACAGTAATCGATACGGGCCTGATTGAGGCACCAGTTGACAAAGCAGGCACACCACTCATAACTGTTGTTATTATAATTGGGGACAATCAGCCTAGCATACTCTATATAGTTGTTGCCTCCGGCCTGGTTCATTCCATCAAAATCTTCAGGGGAGTTACCCTCATGGTAGCCCAATTGAGATACAGCGATACGCAGAACGTTATTCCTCTGATTTTCGGTCAGCGACAAGGAGGAAAAATTCTGGTACCATACCGATGTTTTGTAAGCGTCTGAAAAGGTGTATTCAGGGTCATTGGTAACCCAGTTCCGAATCTCGACCCCGTTTCCCGAGGGTTCCAGTGCCCCAATGGGAGCAACAGCACTAAGGGTTAATAGCAGGACGGCCATAAGACAGGCCGCCGTCATATGTAACATTTTTCGCATGGCAATACCTCATTCCTTTGTAAGTGTTCACATGGGTGGAAGGGAAGCGATACCTCATTGTACCACAAAACCCCGAATTTGTAAACCCCTTTTTGATATTATTTCTGCCGTTTCCGGGTTACATGTTACAGTTCAGCTAGGGGAGAAGAAGCTCCTTTCCTCCCCGGAGCCCCTAGATACTACAGTTGAGCATCACCCCAGGTCATGGTGTGAAGTTGCCCTTCGGTTTGTAAACCTTCAAAATTATATTGACGCAGTACTTCATATACAGCAACGGCTACTGAATTAGACAGATTCAGGGAACGCAGGTGATTGCGCATGGGGATACGGACACAAGTGTCAGGGTGAGCGGCCAACAGTGCCTCTGGGAGACCGGCTGATTCCTTGCCGAACATGAGAAACACCTCCTCGGGGTATGCCACATCGGTGTGACGCCGCCGGGCCTTTGTGGTGTAAAAATACACGGGTACTTCGGGATGCGGTCGAAAAAAATCCTCCAGACTGTCGTATTCGTGTACATCCAGCTTGTCCCAGTAGTCCAGGCCTGCCCGCTTCATTTTGCGGTCGTCAAGTCGAAATCCGAGAGGGTGAATCAGATGCAGTGAGGCTCCGGTAGCCGCACAGGTGCGGGCAATGTTGCCGGTATTCTGCGGAATTTCAGGCTGATGAAGAACAACGTGTATATGCGGCATGATAGCCCTCCCTCCGAAAGCCGGTATCACCGGCCGCTTGTGTCATGATATTATAATACAACCCCAAAAAAATTGCAAGTATTTTATGAAAATTTACAAAATAGTGAGAATTCCTTCTTAATTTTATTGTATAATAAAAGAGATTGCCGGAAAGCCGTCTCGCGAGTTCCTCAAGATGGAAATAATTCAAATAAAAGGATGTAGGCTGACCGTGCGAGTCGAAATAAGAAAGGAATTCCACTGTATGAGCATCATTACCACAATCTTCGGAACTTACAGCGATCACCAGCTCAAACGCATCCAAAAGACTGCTGACA
>CAZQAI010000160.1:0-4482 GCA_964591305.1 uncultured Clostridium sp. | reverse complement strand
CTACCCATATGGGGGTGGCATTTATGAATATATTCGATTTTCTGACCGCCGTGGGCGGGTTGTGCCTGTTCCTGTTTGGCATGAGCATCATGGGCCAGGCACTGGAGCGGCGCGCCGGCGGGCGTCTGGAATCGCTTCTGGGACGGTTGACAACCGGGCGACTGAGCGGCTTTCTCACGGGCCTTGGCGTCACAGCCCTGATCCAGAGCTCTTCAGCCACCTCGGTGATAGTAGTAGGCTTTGTCAACTCCGGCCTGATGACGCTGCGGCAAGCTGTTCACGTGATTTTAGGAGCCAATGTGGGTACTACCGTCACAGCCTGGATCCTCAGTCTGGGAGAATTGGAGGGACAGGCCGGATCGGTCCTGAAATTTTTCAAGCCTTCCGCCTTTACTCCGCTCCTGGCGGCAGTGGGAATTGTCCTCTATATCGGAAACCGCAAGAGCACCTGGCGTGATACCGGCAGCATCCTGTTGGGCTTTGCTACCCTGATGTTTGGCATGGAAAGCATGTCAGAAGCCGTATCAGGTCTATCGGAACTCCCCGGTTTTGCAGAACTGTTTTTGCTTTTCCGGAACCCCCTTTTGGGGATGCTGGCAGGGGCTGTTCTGACAGCTCTTATACAGTCCAGCACCGCCTCGGTGGGGATTCTGCAGGCTCTGTGTGTCACAGGACAGGTGACTTATGCCGCCGCTATCCCCATCATTATGGGCCAGAATATCGGCACCTGTGTCACGTCTCTCATTTCCTCGGTGGGAGCCAACCGCAATGCCCGTCGGGCGGCGGCTGTGCATCTGTCCTTCAACCTGCTGGGATCCCTAGTCTGGCTGGCGGTGTTTGCGATCGGTGAGGCTGTGTTTGCCCCTCCCATTCTGAACCAGCCGGCCACTTTGGTAGGTGTGGCGGTATCCCACACCGCCTTCAACCTGCTGTGTTCCCTTTTGTTCTTCCCTCTGGCAGGATTTCTGGAGTGGCTGTCTGTACGCCTGATTCCGGATGCGAAGGTGTCCGGGATTGATGGAACGCCTTACCATGCATCGGGTAAAGCATCTCGGACTCTGCCTAGCGCTCATGGAGGCCCTCAGCCCGACAGCGGAAAGCCAGGGGCAGCCGGGGGAGTATGGCTTGATGAGCGTTTACTGGTGGCTCCGACAGTGGCCCTGGAACAGTGTCGGGATATGACCGTCACCATGGCCAGAGAGGCCTTTCGGGCCGCACGCCTTGCCTTTTCCAAGCCGGATGAGATGGATGAAGCCACATGGGACTCAGTCAGGTCCCTGGAAGAGATGACAGATCTCAGGGAGGATACGTTGGGCAACTACCTGGTCAAGCTAAGCGGCGGACGGCTGGGGGATGCTCAAAATGCCGAGGCAGCCGGGCTTTTGCGTATGATCGGGGATCTGGAGCGGGTAGCTGACCACGCCGTCAGTCTGGCATCCACCTCTCGGGCTATGATCGATCAAGGCCTGACACTTTCTGAGGAAGCCCTGGCACAGCGGGCCCTGCTCACCCGGGCGGTGCGCGAGCTGCTTTCGCTGACCCGGGCGGCTTTGGTAGACAGGGATCTGATGGCGGCGGCGCAGGGCGAGCCACTGCGTCAGCTCATTGCAGAAAGGAGGGAGGCCTTCCGCACGGCACACTTTGAACGACTGCAGGCGGGAATCTGCCGGGCGGAGATCAGCCCCTTCTGGTCAGCTCAGCTCAATGACATCACCCGCATAGCCGATCATGCCTCCAACATCTGTGCCAGCGTGTTGGATCAGTCCCATCAGCGACTGACTCCCCACGCTTCTGCCCGGGCCATCCGGGAAGGAAATCCTGCTTTTGCTGTGGCATACGGACATTTTGAGGAAAAGTACAGGGCATAAGGCATGTCGGAATCATGTCAAATGGTCAAAAAACCGGCAAAATAAAACGATATTCCGCTCATTTTGGCATCTATTTCGGAAAAATGGCAGAAAACAGTCAAAAAAGAGAAAATCCAGGTTGACAAAGTGAGTGGAATGTGCTATACTGTGTACCGGCTGGAAACGATGGTCGCCCGTTCCGCGACAGGCGGCGTCGTACACCGGCTCTATTATGACAGATGGGAGGATGAATCGTTATGATGGACAAGGACAATTCCGCCAACAACGGGTATAGAGACGACAGGAAAGACGAGACAAAGGGCATACTTCATGCGGCAGATCACGCCGGGATCGATGCCCGAACCCAGACAAAAGCAGCGGTTCAGCCTCCTGAACCCAACCCGGCTCATGAGCCGGACACAGCACACATCCCTGACGCGGAGGAACATGAAACCAACGCGTATGGGGAAGGAGCATATAGTGAGGGGGAGAACTACGTTCCCGAGCCGTCTCCCGAGGTACAAGCCGATCTGGAGGAAAGCGACAAGCCCACAGAATCCGAGCAGCACACCCAGGAGATGGAAAATGCATTTACCCATTTGACAGATCTGCTCGACAGCCGGCGATATGTGGATTTCCGTCAGGAGCTGGCAGAGTTAAACCCCATGGATGTAGCGGACTTTTTCGCGAAGCTTCCCTCATTCCGGATCCCTGCGGTGTTCAAGATGCTGACCAAGGATCTGGCCGCTACTGTATTTGCCGAGCTGGATGTGGAGGAGCAGCAACGCATCATCTCAGCCATGACAGACCGCGAGATTGCTGTTATCCTGGAGGACCTTTCCTTGGATGATGCAGTCGATATGCTGGAGGAGCTACCTGCCAGCATCGTACATCGGGTCATGAAAAATGCCACTCCCGAGACACGGGCGGACATCAACCGCCTGCTGGCATACCCGGAGGACAGCGCCGGATCGGTGATGACAGCCGAATTCATTGACCTGCGAGGCACGATGACCTGCGCTCAGGCGGTGGAGCATATCCGGGCCCATGGGATCGACAAAGAAACAGTGTATGTGGCCTATGTGACCGATTCGGCCAGGGTGCTGGAGGGTGTCGTTCCACTGAAAGCCCTGCTGTTTGCCGGGTCAGAGGAAAAAATATCGGATATTATGGACGACAATGTCATTTGTGCCTCCACGTTGGATGACCAGGAAACGGTGGCGGCCTTGATCTCAAAGTACGATATGCTTGCGCTGCCCATTGTGGACAGAGAACACCGGCTGGTGGGGATCGTCACGGTGGACGATGCCATGGACGTCATGGAGACCGAGGCCACTGAGGATATTGAAAAGATGGCCGCCATCCTACCCACCGACAAGCCTTACCTGAGAACAGGGGTGTTCGAGACCTGGCGCAAACGGATTCCTTGGCTGCTTCTGTTGATGGTGTCTGCCACCTTTACTTCCACCATATTGGGCCATTATGAGACCGCTCTGGCCGCCCTGCCGATTCTGACGGCTTTTGTCCCCATGCTGATGGATACCGGCGGGAATGCCGGCGGGCAGACCTCTGTGACCATCATCCGCGGCTTATCCCTTCGTGAGATCGAGCTGCGGGACATATGGCGGGTGCTGTGGAAGGAATCCCGTGTGGCGCTGCTTTGCGGCGTGACCGTCGGGGCGGCCTGCTTTGTCAAGACCATGCTGGTGGATTTGCGCCTGTCCTTTACCTGGGCCAATATCCGGGTATCGCTGGTTGTCTGCGTCACCATGTGTGCCGCCATTCTGATTGCCCAGCTGGTAGGCACACTTCTGCCCATAGGAGCCAAGAAGCTGGGCTTTGACCCGGCTGTCATGGCCAGCCCGTTTATTACCACCATCGTGGATACGCTGACTTTACTGATCTATTTTGGCATAGCGTCCGTATGTCTCGGCATCTGACTGTATAAGACGCCATACTGTCCCATCAGGCTTGTACGCTGCGTACGCGGTGCTGTCGGAGCACCGGGGTTGCAGTGAATCTGCATGTCATGAACATTCTGTCCAGACGGGCCGGATGTTCATGATTTGTTTACAAACAAAATAGGCCGCATCCCTTGACGGCCCCAGACAGCATGTTGTAAAATAAAGATATACTGGGTGGGGTATCCTGTTGCGGTGTGGCTGTCGGGACAGAGGCACCAACCTGCGGAGCGCCGCTCTGAACAGCAGAAACGGAGGACATATGATTTACAGAAACTTTCAGGATATCAAGCTGTCAGGTCTGGGGCTTGGTATGATGCGTCTGCCGGTCAGGGACGGGAAAGACGGAGAGATCGATGAGCCGGCTGCCGCCGAACTGATCGATTATGCTTACCGGCATGGCATTAATTATTATGACACAGCCTGGGGCTACCACAACGGAAACTCCGAGCTGATAGCGGGAAAATATCTGTCTGCGTATCCGAGGGACAGCTATTACCTGGCCTCCAAGTTTCCGGGCTACGACAAGGCCAACTTAGGCAAGGTCAGGGAAATTTTTGAAAAGCAGCTGGAAAAATGTCGGACTCCCTACTTCGATTTTTACCTGTTTCACAATGTGTATGAGGGCAACATAGACGCCTACCTTGATCCAACATATGGCATCATGGAGTACC
>CAZQAI010000159.1:0-4490 GCA_964591305.1 uncultured Clostridium sp. | reverse complement strand
CAGCATTGACCGTTGCAGGAAGCGATTGCAGCGGAGGCGCCGGTATTCAGGCTGATTTGAAAACAATAACCATGAACGGTGTTTATGCGATGAGTGCCATCACGGCACTGACCGCTCAGAACACGACCGGCGTGAGAAGCATTATGGAGGTAACACCCGCATTTCTCGGTGACCAGCTTGACGCGGTGTTTGAGGATATTTACCCCGACGCAGTCAAGATTGGCATGGTATCATCCTGCGAGTTGATACAGGTCATAGCCGAAAAGTTGGTGCAATATGGAGCAAAGAATATTGTGGTGGACCCGGTCATGGTTGCGACCAGCGGATCGGTGCTTTTGAAGGACAATGCGTTGTCGGCACTCTCGGAAAAACTGATTCCGCTTGCAACTGTCGTCACCCCCAACATTCCAGAGGCAGAAATTCTTTCCGGCCTTCCTATTGCAACAGAGCAGGATATGCGACATGCCGCATGTCGGATAGGCAACAGATATGGTTGCGCCGTACTGCTCAAGGGCGGCCACAGTGTAAACGATGCCAATGACCTTCTGTATGCGAACGGCGTATACCGTCTGTACCGGGGAAAGCGTATCGACAATTCTAACACGCACGGCACAGGCTGTACGCTCTCCAGTGCAATTGCAGCAGGGCTTGCAAAGGGGGATTCGCTTGATGATGCCATACTTCATGCTAAGGAGTATATCTCAGGTGCTCTTGCCGACATGCTGAATCTTGGCGTCGGTTCAGGTCCTATCAATCATGCGTTTGTTCTCACTGAATATATGAAAGGAAAGCAAAAATGAGATCGTATACGACACAAATGGATGCCGCCAAGAGAGGCATCATCACACCAGAAATGAAAGCAGTCGCCGCCAAGGAATACCGTACGGAGCAAGAAATTCGGGAGCTTGTGGCCAAAGGCCAGGTGGCGATTTGCGCTAATAGGCTTCACACCTGCCTTGATGCCAACGGCGTTGGCTCCATGCTCCGCACAAAGATCAATGTCAATCTTGGTGTATCAAGAGATTGCAAGGATTACAACATTGAGATGCAGAAGGTAATGGCGGCTGTGAATATGGGTGCTGAGGCAATCATGGATCTTTCTTCTCATGGCAATACGCAGCCTTTCAGACGTAAATTGACCGGTGAGTGCCCTGCGATGATCGGTACGGTTCCGGTATATGACAGTGTGATCCACTATCAAAGGGATCTGGCGACACTGACGGCAAAGGACTTTATTGATGTGGTGCGGCTTCATGCCGAGGATGGGGTCGACTTTGTGACACTTCATTGCGGCATTACCCGGAAGACCATTGAGCAGATCAAAAAGCACAAGAGAAAGATGAACATTGTATCTCGTGGCGGTTCACTTGTCTTTGCGTGGATGAGTATGACAGGAGAAGAGAATCCGTTTTATCAATATTTTGATGAAATATTGGACATATGCCGTGAATACGATGTGACCATCTCTCTCGGTGATGCCTGCCGTCCCGGCTGTCTGGCAGATGCAAGCGATGTGTGCCAGATCGAAGAGCTGGTTCGCCTCGGTGAGTTGACCAAGCGTGCCTGGGCAAAGGATGTACAGGTGATGGTGGAAGGTCCCGGACATATGCCCCTTGATCAGATTGAAGCCAATATGAAACTCCAGCAGACGATTTGCATGGGCGCTCCCTTCTATGTGCTGGGGCCCATTGTGACCGACATCGCGCCCGGCTATGACCATATCACTTCCGCCATCGGTGGTGCGATTGCCGCATCAGCAGGCGCCGCATTCCTTTGCTATGTGACCCCCGCTGAGCACCTGGCGCTCCCTAATGTGGAGGACGTTAAGCAAGGTATCATCGCATCCCGTATTGCAGCCCATGCGGCGGACATTGCGAAAGGAGTCCCTCATGCAAGGGACATGGATGACGCCATGGCGGATGCAAGAAGGACTTTTGACTGGGAAAAGCAGTGGGAGTGCGCTATTGATCCCGAAACGGCCAAGAAGATCCGCAGCGACCGTGCGCCGGAGCAGGAGGATAGCTGCTCAATGTGCGGCAAGTTCTGCGCCGTCAGAAGCATGAACAAGGCGCTCAATGGGGAGTATATCGATATTTTGTAATGCCCTTCCATGATGGGAAGATCATACATACGGTTGCTCATCGAAGACGGCCTCATGGGGGCGGTGTCATAGGACTGGTGTGTCAGATAAACACTCTCTCACCTGCGGGATACGCACACAGATGTGTTCCGCAGGTGAATACCTGTGTAGTGCTGTGATCGGCATAAATATCCACATGCAAGCCGCAAATCTGCACATTTTTCAAATGAATATGAGGCAAGGCATCGGGAAGCTGCGGGAAAAGCGAAAAATGATGAGTCCTTCTGCCCTGAGGCCTAAAAAGCTCTCCAGGATGATCCTGCAAAAGAGCGCACTTTCACCGGATAAATGCCGCATGTCTCCCTCCGGCCATGCCTCCACGGCGTAAGGTGCTCTGTAGCCGGTCAGACGTTCCTTTATATATCTTGAAAAATTGTCCCATATTTCGTTTCCCATTCCGCATAAAGCCGCACCGCGGAATCCGTAGAGTCCTGCCCGGTTCCTGCCTTGCGTTTGGATAAGCCCATAACCAAGGGCAGACAGATCCACGCTCGCAAGGTGTTAAAACCTTTGGAGTATCGGTACGTCTCAAAGCCATGCAGCGTTGCACCAAAATGGTTTTCAATAGAAGAGGCCAGAGCGTCTGCTTTTTTGTCATACTCTTTTGCCACATGATGCTCTCCCTTTTCCGCTACGAGAATCGCCGCATGCTTCAAGCCTCCGTAACATAGACAGGAAGTGGACAGATGGCCTTTCCATCGGTCGGGAATCGCCCCTCCAACTCATCTGAGTCAGAGGAGACGACACCTTCGGGCAGAGTTTTCCTTCGACAGTACTCCGCACACCATTTTATGGCGTTTCAAAGACGGTCCGGTACCTCCTCCTTCCCGCTGTACAGGCAGAAAAGGCTGGCACCATAAAGGTACATGGTGGCATCCCCTCTGTCGCCAGCCCCTTCCCATATGTCCCGCCCTTCAGCAATCACAGAGGAGGGAATCTGGTGGTAGTCATCATCCAAAAAGGGAATGTATTGCTCATAAGCGTTCAGGGAGGCCTCAAAGGCAATCGGATCGCCTGTCAACGCAAAGAAAGGACCGGCGTACTCGACCTGATCGTTGCACCATGTGGCGGCATAGTAGCTGCGTCCTACGGGACTGTGCAAAAGTCCGCCGTCTGTTTGAAAGATGCTCTCACCCGCACGCAGCTTGGAAAAGGCAAAAAAGCGATCCAGCATCTCGTTGCCGCTTTCAAGGGAGCATTGTTGCATAAGGGCACTCACCCGTTGGTACCTTTTTTGAAGCTCGGTTCCGGCATCCGGTATCTCCGGATATGCATTGGCAATTCTTGCGAGAAAGCAAATGCCGAAAACCGCCTCTTGGCCCGGTGCGAGTATGGTTCGATCGCCACATATATGAGCCTCTACACGGTAACATCCTTTGGTTCCCCCGCCTCTGCAGACAAGACCGTCTCCCGGAAGAGTCAGGAACACCTACGTATGTCTGCTTCCGGTATTATAGATGTGAAGTCTCTCAAAAACAGCTCGTTCCTTTGATGCAGTGAAGAATACATGCTTCAGTATAAGGTCCCGATCCCGACTTTCCACTGTCAGAGCGCCGTTAAAAAAGAAGGAGACCGCTCGATCCTTTCTAGGCAAACCGTCAATCAGGAGAATGGGATATGCATTCTCCGGCAGGGTACACTGAAAAGAAGCATGGGTGTTGTTGGGAATCGTACGCAGAGACTGAAAGACCACATAGCGTGTCAATGTGAGCATTCCGGCATTGTCTATCCCATATCCCACAAAGAAATCCACACCTTGCCCGCTCATTTCGATTTCTCCGGAGAAAGGTTGATCCCCGTCATTCACTGTCCGGTAAATACCGTGATCTTTTATTTCGTAGCACTATTGCATATATAGGACTTCTTTTTCCGATCCTGCCAACCTACATATGATGTCAGGCATCATCGAACAATTTTTTATCCGGTGACGAAGTCACAAAACCCGTCGAAGGATTGTCATTGCGTGTCCATTATACCATAGAGTCCGAAAAAGGGCAATACATCAAAATGAAAGTCTGAAAAAAGCCTTTGGCCTTTTTTATTATGGCATCATGTTCACTCTACAGGCAGAATAAAAGAAGAAAAGACGCAAAATTCAAATATGGTTAAAAAACGTCTTATTTCGTAAAAAAAGTAAATAAATTTGAAATTCTTCAATTTTGCACTTGCAAACGACCCGCGTATGTAGTATAATAAGCATATGTGTAATAAACCACCATGTTCTATCTCTGTATTCAGGCACCACCGCACAATTTGCGGTCTCGACTTAGCGGCCGCTTCCTAGCGGTGTTGTCTTAAGTCCCAGCCGGTGGTCAAAAGGCTATCCAAGAGTTCCCAAAGGAGGTACCCA
>CAZQAI010000158.1:0-4493 GCA_964591305.1 uncultured Clostridium sp. | reverse complement strand
TGCGACTGTCTGGCGAATTACTACCATTGCCGACCCTGGTCGGAGCGGCACTGGGAAATTATTGAGAACTTTGCCCGCGTAGCCGTGAAAAACGGCATCAACCTGCTGTTGACCCCCCTGCTCACCCCGCCTCTTGATACCCGGGTAGGTGGTGAGCGAACCACCGTCCAGCTGTTGGATGTCACGGTGACCAAGGGAGCATACAGCTTTGGCTTTGACAAGCTGGACAGATGGGTGGATATGTGCAACCGGGTAGGGATTACGCACCTGGAAATATCCCACCTGTTCACGCAGTGGGGAGCCGGTCACGCACCCAAGGTCATGGCCACGGTGGACGGTGAGTACCGCCGGATATTTGGCTGGGAGACTGATGCGACCGGTCCGGAATATGTGTGTTTTGTGCGTTCTATGCTGTCTGCTTTCCTGGAGCACATGAAAGCCCGGGGAGATGACAAACGCTGTCTGTTCCACATTTCGGATGAACCGAGCCTAGATCATCTGGAGCAATACCGCGGATCCAAGGCTGCGGTGGCCGACCTATTGGAAGGCTACACCATTATGGATGCCCTGTCCAACTATGATTTTTATAAGCAAGGCGTGGTAACCACTCCCATTCCTGCCAGCAACCACATCGAGCCCTTTATCGAGGGCAAGGTGCCCGGTCTGTGGACATACTACTGCTGTGGCCAGTGTGTGGATGTCAGCAACCGCCTGATTGCCATGCCCTCCTGGCGCAACCGTTCCATCGGGATGCAGCTGTACAAGTACGACATCGCCGGATTCCTTCAGTGGGGTTATAACTTTTACAACAACATGAGCTCTGTGGACAGTATCAATCCGTATACTGACGCCAGCGGTGAGTTCTGGGTGCCTGCCGGCGACGCATTTTCGGTGTATCCCGCCCAGGACGGCACAGCCCTGGAATCCCTGCGGTTGGTCGTGTTCCACGAGGCCCTTGAGGACATGCGGGCCATGAAGCTGTGTGAGTCCTTCTATGGCAAGAAACGTGTGGTGGCCGAGATTGAAAAGACCTTTGGTGGCCCGGTTCTCTTCTCCCGCTGTGCCCGTTCGGCCGCTCAAATGCTGGCTATTCGTGCCAGGGTGGATGAAATGATCGCAGACGCCCTCTGCATGAGGCAGTCATGTTCCGGGAAGGAACATGTATAACGGCTCAACACGTCTCTCCCTTGCCTACCCTCATGGAGAAAGCGTATCGCAAACATGTCTCTGTCTGCACGCTGCAACAAGAAAGGAAGTCTCATGCCATCCCCATCTCCATCTCCCTCTCCCTCTCCCTCTCCTTTTCCGCCTGAGGCGGTCGGCCTGTTGCTGGACTGGTACCACACTCACGCCCGACCGCTTCCCTGGCGGGAAAACAAGGATCCCTACCGGGTGCTTGTGTCCGAAATCATGCTCCAGCAGACCCGGGCCGAGACAGTCAAGCCTTACTACGCCCGTTTCCTTGACCGTCTGCCCACCTTGGCCGATCTGGCCGAGGCGGAGGAGGACACGCTTCTCAAGCTCTGGGAAGGTCTCGGATATTACAGCAGGGTACGAAACCTGCAAAAGGCCGCTCGGACGGTCATGGAGCGGCATAGGGGTGTCATTCCGGCGGATTATGACGCCCTGCTGACCCTACCTGGTGTAGGTCGGTATACGGCGGGAGCGGTGGCCTCCATCGCCTATGATCTGCCGGTGCCGGCCGTTGACGGCAATGTACTTCGGGTGGTCGCCCGGCTGACGGGGGACGGGCGGGATGTCCTGCTGCCCGCCACTCGGAACGCCGTGGAGCAAGCCATTGCCCCCTGTGTACCTACCCCCGGAGCCGGGGATTTTACACAGAGCCTGATCGAACTGGGGGCTCTGGTCTGTCTGCCCGGAGAACCCAGATGTGCCGACTGCCCCCTTTCCCTGCTTTGCCAAGCACACAATCAAGGGCGGGAGCGGGAACTGCCTGTCCGAGCTGCCCGTAAAACCCGCCGTCCGGACAAGCTGACCATCCTGGTGCTACTGCTTCCGGGTGTAGAAAGCGGAGCATCGGAACAAGCGGAAAAGGCCCACTTCACCGGTGGAGAGCGGGTGGTGCTTCGCCGCCGACCGTCCGGTGGCCTTCTGGCCGGGCTGTATGAATTTCCCATCCTATCCGGGCATCTGGGTCCGGAAGCGGTCAAAAAATACCTGGCCTCGCTGGGGCTTACTCTGTTGAGCCTTACGGCGTTGGGCTCCGCCCGCCATCTCTTTACCCATGTGGAATGGCAGATGGAAGGGTACCTTGTCCGGCTGGACAACCCCGCCGCCCTGCCAAAGGGGTGGTTGGCTGTAGATTGCCGGGATGTGGATGAACGGTATGCCCTTCCCTCCGCCCTATCTGCCTATCGGAACGCTATGTTCACTTGAATGAGTCCTTAAATGGCGGCCGGTGCGGCTGCGGATTTATGTAAACGCAGATCATGCGGGCGTGCGGTGTTGCCTTAATTCAGAATGTGCCCCGCCTCGGAAAAGTCAGCTCGTACAGCCTCATATAGCAGGGGGTGCCGGGATAGATCAGGGTCAGCGTCCAGGAGTGACCGTGCCTCGTTGAAGGCGTGATCCATAAGGTCAGCATCCGGCCATCCTTCCGCCACCCGTAGACGGAAGCCGCCGCTCTGCCGGATGTCCCCGCCGGCGCCGGGAGCCAGAAAGTCCCCGGGCCCTCTCTGGGCCAGATCCTGCTCGGCGATTCGGTAGCCGTCATAGGTGGTACGCATGACCTCTAGACGGGCCCGGGCAGTCTCTCCGCCGCCTTCTCGCACCAGGACACAGTAGGATTTCCGGCTGCCTCTCCCCACCCGACCCCGCAGCTGATGGAGTTGGGACAGGCCGAATCGTTCCGCATTCTCCACCAGCATAAGGCAGGCGTTGGGTACATTGACACCAACTTCGATGACAGTGGTGGATACCAATACCTGTATCTTTCCCGCAGAGAAGGATTGCATGATACGCTCTTTCTCTGCATTTTTCATTTTCCCATGGATAAAGGCCACCGTCAGACCGGGTAAACGGGCGGCCAGCTCCTCGGCATACTGCACAGCGGCCTTCAGAGGACGGGCCGGCGCCGCCGGAAGCAGGATACTGTCGGGGCCATGGCCAAAGTCAGCGTTCAAAGGAACCAACCCATCATCCGGATCGACCGCTTCCCCACTGCCCTCCTCCCCGACATCCTGCTCCACCGCGGGGCAAACCACATATACCTGTCCTCCGGCTGCTACATTCTTGCGAATAAACGCATCCAGCCGTGCCCGGTAGCTCTCATCCACCACATAGGTATCCACCCGTTGACGGCCGGGAGGCATCTCGTCGATTTTGGATACATCCAGATCGCCGTACATCACCAATGCCAGGGTGCGGGGGATGGGAGTAGCACTCATGACCAGCAGGTGAGCGTGTCGGTTCTTTTCAGACAGAGTGGCCCGTTGGTTGACGCCGAAACGATGCTGCTCGTCAGTGATGACAAGTCCGGGAACGGCGAAGGCAACCCCCTCGGACAGCAGGGCCTGCGTGCCAATGACAAAATCCAGCCGTGTGTCCGGATCCGGGGAGGACATGGCATGATAAATTTTCCGTTTCTGTGCCGCCGAGGTACTGCCCAGGAGCAGGGCGCCTCGGATACCCAGCCGCCGGAAAAAGGGGATCAGGTCAGCGGCATGCTGCGAGGCCAAAATGGCGGTGGGGGCCATGAGAGCAGCCTGACGCCCGGATCGGATGGCAATGAACATGGCGGCGGCGGCACAGACTGTCTTCCCACAGCCCACATCCCCCACCAGTATGCGGTTCATGGCCAACTCCGAAGACATGTCGGCCCGGATGTCGTGTATGGCACGTTGCTGTGCGCCGGTCAAGGCGTAGGGCAGAGCAGCGTAAAATTCATTCATGGCCACATCTGACAGCGTGCACACCGGCGCCCCCGGAGTCCGGACATTGTGTCCTACCTCCCCATTCCCAGAGCAAAGCGGAAGAATTCATCAAATGCCAACCGCCGCTTAGCCGCATGGAGGGAGGCAAAGTCAGGGGGCTGATGGATGGTGCGCAGGGCAAAGGCCAGGGTGCACAACCCCTCCTTTTCACAGATCGAGGCCGGCAGAGGATCCTCCGCCAGAGAGGAAGCCCGAGGGAGAATGCGGTCAATGTGAGCGGAAATCATCTTGTTGCTTATACCCTCTGTCAAAGGGTAAACAGGGTACAGAGGCGGCAGATCGTGTCCGTCCGTCCACGGCTCAAAGGCTGGGTTGGCCATGGTGTAGCGTGTCCCCATGCGTTCCACTCGGCCATAAAAGCGGAAAACAGACCCCACCGGGAAGGTGCTGTACAGGTAATCCTGATTGAAAAAAGCAATTTCACATACCCCGCTGTCGTCAAAGGCGCAGAATTTGAGCAGCGTCATGCGGTTCTTCAGCCTGGCACGCCGCGGCTCTGTGGAAACGGTCAGAACCACTGCCTGTATTAGTCCGGCCCCC
>CAZQAI010000157.1:0-4550 GCA_964591305.1 uncultured Clostridium sp. | reverse complement strand
ATGTTCAACCCTTCGGCTTTGGCCTGGCGGATGAGAGCCACGCTTTCCTTTGTGGACACATGGCAGACATGGTAGGCGCAGCCGGTGTGGCGGACAAGCTCGATGTCCCGCCGAATGGGCTCCCATTCACTCTCCGAGCAGATGCCCCTGTGTCCATGGGCCGCCGCATAGGCACCGTCATGGATGTACCCGCCATGTAGGAGGCTGTTGTCCTCACAGTGGGCCACAATGGGCCTATCCAGGGCTGCCGCCCGTCGCATGGCCTCCTCCATGACGGTTGGGTTCTGCACCCCCCGACCGTCATCCGAGAACCCGGCCACATAAGGGGCCAGAGACTCCATGTCCGAGAGGGTTCGGCCCGCCTCGCCTGCCGTGATGGAGGCGAAGGGATGAACACCAACACGGGCGGTACGGTCGATGAGAGATTGCTGTGTTGCCAGATGAGACAGGGAGTCAGGCACCGGATTCAGGTTGGGCATGCTACACACCTCGGTGTACCCGCCATGCGCCGCTGCACGTGTGCCGGTTTCAATGGTTTCTTTGTACGAAAAACCCGGCTCACGAAGATGTACATGTACATCAACGAAACCGGGAAAAATCGTATATGAGCCGTCAGTCAAGGAAAAAGCGGAAGAAGGGGTACCCTCTGCGGATACGGCGGATCGGATACGCTGACACAGCGTGGCGATATATTCTTTCTGCATGGGTATGACCTTCCCTTTCTGCTTTCTTTCCTTACTATTCTATCATATTTTTGCTGTTCTGTCAATAGCCAACGGAAAGGTTTGAAAGGTTTTCATTACAGTTCGTTACAGTTCAGCCCGGGGAACGGAGGAGCGTCCGGGGGGCTTCTTTCAAGAAGCCCCCCGGACCCCCAAAGAACTTTCAATACATTTATGTATTGAATTTATCGTGATGACTTTTCCGGAAAACCGGCGTTCATGGCTCTCAATATAATCTAAACGCAGTCGCGGGGCCCCTTGCCCTGCTCCGCGGTGGAAAGGGGCGTACGGGGGACGGGAGAACACGGCGCTCAGGTGTCCTTACTATCTGATCTCGATCTCCGCAAGTTCGATTTGCGGGGCGGAGCTGCCAAACACGAGCTTGATATAGCGGGCCTGAACCTGGTCAAGTTCGATCGTAAAGCTCTTATGGGAATCCAAGGTAATCGGTACGGCTTGTGTGACCTGGCGGTATTCGATGTGATCGGAAGAGACATATACACAAACGCTCTCAGGGCAGGCATCACCCGATCCGTAGGCATAAAGTGTCAGCTCAGACAATGTAAGCTGATCGCTTAAAAGCAGGGTTACGCTTCTTTCCTGGTCACCGTCGTCCTTCGCGCTTCTCCAGCATCCTCCGGTCAGGCTGCCGTCAACCAGTTCGTACACCGAAACGGTGGTTCCCGCATATTCGGATGAGGAGGCCCATACACCTGCGTGAAGGGCCAGGTTCCCGTCAGGCCTGATGAGAAGATCCAGATCCGGATCCATCTTGATCAGCAATATGTCCCCCGGTGCCAGCGTAACGGTGAACTTGCCATCCGTCGCCGTTATGCTTGATGTCTCACCGTCCGAATTGATCACGGTCAGGGTCTCGCTGCCGGTATATGTAAAGCGAATCGAGGTGGGATCTGCGGATGAAAATCTTTTGTTGACGATGCCGATATAGTTTTGCGCAGTCGTTCTGTCCCTGAATACAGTCACAATAGCCGAGGTGCCGGAATCGAATTGAAAAATGAAATCGTTGGGTACCGCTTCGGTATATGGTGTTGCGTCGGTATGATATACCTCTATCGCATCGGTATTGGCGAGGTACGGACTCATAGCATGGATCTTACTGTTCACCATGACGCCGCCGTCATACATATCGCCCTTTTGGCTGTCCCAATCCAGGATTGCATCGGTAAAGTATTTATGGGGGGTAAACCACAGGAACCATTTGAAGTTCTTGTTTCCGTATGCCATGCCGACCGACATATTGTACAGCAATTCGCTGTCGCTTGATTTTCTTGTCGCCGGGCCTTCAAAAGCCTGTAAATAGAATCCTGTGTCCGTATGATACGCAAGTCCCGCACGACGCATGGAGTCAAGCGACGAATAGACAATGGCCGAAAAATCCTGACCTGTTTTGGCATATGGATACTGGTCGTATGTCAGGTACTTGATCCCCTCCATTCCCACGGCCGACATGTATTCATATATCTTTTCGTCAAAGGCACCGGGATTTTCAGGGGACAGATTCACATTGACGATTGCATCAAATCCGAGATCTGACAGGATTCTGGTGACCCTGCCGTAAGGGGCGACAGACAGCGGTTCATCCCATATCATGAATCCTTTACATCCGTATGTATTCTCGTACTTCATAAAATGATCCCGGATGGCTTCGTCGTCAAGGTCAAGCACCGAATACCGAATATTGTCAAACATGACCGCGCCGACACCCCGCTCGGCCAGCCTGTTTACAAGCCATGTCTGGATATTGTTTCCGTTACTGTCAAATATGTGATCGATCTCAATGTAGTCAAGGCCGAAGTCACACAGCCAATCAGCGGTTGTTTCGCTCACGACACCGTGATTGGCATTATAGTAAATTCCGATTTGAAAGGCAGGTGTATCATCCTTGACCACAATATCCGCTGTCGTCTGGTTTCGTCCGTCAAATGCGTACACCGTCGCCCGGCCGGCGCTGTTTGCTGTGATCAGGCCGGTGGTTTTATCAACTGATACCACACTGTCATCCGATGAGAACCACTCAATCTCTCTGCCAGCCGCCTCGGATACCAGGTAATGGGGTTCAAAGCTGCCCGTATGGCCGGTATCCATCCACATGCCGGGTGTACCGAGAGACAGGTTCTCATCGCTCATGACGACGCCCATAACCTCAGCCTCGCCGATCATGTAGCGGTAGCTTTTTCCGTCGGATGCGTTGTCTGTACAGCTTCCATATCCTGTGACATCAAATCTGACATATCTTGCATCCTGTGCCTGGAATACAATCCCGATGCCATCCGCTCCGACCGAATCGGTGCTGCCGGCCGAGTACGCTCCGACCTCTCGGTAGTCCGATCCGTCAGACGAGACGAGGACATTGATTTTTGAGGGGAAGGAGCTTTCGTGTTCCGTGGCGGGGTACAGACGAACCTCGGAAATCTCATAACTCTTTCCCAAATCAATGAGGAAATAATGATTGCATCTCCTGGATGTGTCTGCCACACTGGAAAAACCGTTGGCGTTTTGTACCCCATCCACCATATAGGATGAATCATACAAGTCAGGTGTGCTGCGGTCCGATGAGTCCGATAGAACGAGCTTGCCGACCGCCACATTGCCTACTCCGACCGCCTCGGCCTTGAAATGCAGGGGATCAAACTCGGCATATTCCTGGCCGCCCGTTTCATTGGCGGGATCCTGGCCATCGGTTGTCTGCTCTCCCGGATCGGTTTCCCCGCAGACTGTGACCTGAGTATTTTCGGGGGTGGTTGTGTCGTCAAGCTCGCCTCTGTTGTCCTTGCAGGCTGCCAGGGTGCTGAGACACAGCACGCATACAGCTATCGCACACATGATCCTTTTTTTCATGGTACATCTTACCCTTTCCGTTTATTTGAGATAAAGGCCCCCTGCTGCAGGCAGCGTTGCAGCATATGCAGCCGCGACCTTTTCGCTCCTGGATTCGTCTGTATGTATGGCCATTCCCTTCGATATCATGCGGAAGTGCTGAGGCATTCCCGACAGAGCTCAGGTCTAGGCGGGATGGCGTCTTCCTGACTCCGGCCTTGGAGGATTGGCGGATCAGAACAGCCCTGTAATCCTGCCGTTCTCATCCACATCAATCTTTTCGGCGGCGGGAACCCGAGGTAGGCCGGGCATGGTCATGATATCTCCGGTGAGCACCACTACAAAGCCGGCTCCGGCGGACATCTTGACATTCCTGACCGTGACAGTGAAGCCTTCCGGGGCACCCAGGCGGGTGGGATCATCGGAAAAGCTGTACTGAGTTTTGGCGATACATACGGGACAGCCGCCAAAGCCCATGTCGGTCAGCTTGTCCAACTGCTTTTTGGCGGCAGGTAGGTAGGACACACCGGCACCTCCGTATACACGGGTCACAACAGCCTGTATCTTGTCCTCCAATGTCATGTCACTCTCATATGCGAAGGTGAAATCACCCTTTTCTTCCTCGCACAGGCGCACCACTTCCCGGGCCAGCGCCTCGCCGCCCCGGCCGCCCTCGGCCCATACAGTAGACAGGACGACATTCACGCCCAGTGCCTGGCATTTATCTATGATGAAGTCCACTTCCCGATCCGTGTCGGTGGGGAAGCGGTTGAGCGCCACCACGCAGGGGAGTCTGTATACATTTTTGATATTGGAGACATGCCGGAGCAGATTGGGGATGCCTTTCTCCAGCGCACCCAGGTCCTCATTGGCCAACTCGGTCTTGGGCCGGCCGCCATGCATTTTCAGCGCCCGGATGGTGGCGACAATCACCACAGCGTCCGGCTGGAGATTGGCCATGCGGCACTTGATATCAAGGAACTTTTCAGC
>CAZQAI010000156.1:0-4556 GCA_964591305.1 uncultured Clostridium sp. | reverse complement strand
ACGCCGGTTTTCCGGAAAAGTCATCACGATAAATTCAATACATAAATGTATTGAAGTTCTTTGGGGGGTCTGAGGGCTCCTCCGTTCCCCGGCTGAACTGTAACCCATCCGACCGATGCAGTCAACGGCAGTATTTGATAAAAGCCTCAGCAAGGCCCTGTGTTTTTCCCATCTCATCAAAGGCGTGCCATGCAACGACCCGATGGCTCCTCAGATCAAAGCACATTCCCTGCCCGTACATACCACCCGTCAGATACAAGTCTTCGGTTCCCTCGGTGACAGCATAGCCGTACCGACTCCTGTCTGTGGGAGCATGGAGGAAAAGATCCGACCAGGCCGTGGAGTAGACAATGCGCTCCCCCCACCGGCCGCGGTTGAGGTAGAGCCACCCCATCTTCGCCATGTCCTCGGTTCGCAGATACAAGCCTGTGCCCCCGACTGTGTGGCCGTTCCGGTCACGGCTCCAGGCATTGGCATGGAATCCCAGCGGCACAAATACTTGCTGTTGCAGAAAGGTTTCCATATCCATTCCAGTCAGTTCCTCCGTTATGCGCCCCAAAATATAGTAATTTCCATCGGAGTACACAAAGTCCCGGCCCGGCGTTCCGGTGATAGGGATGGCAAACAGCGTGTGAAGCCATTCCGGATCCTCCCACAAATGCGCATTGGTCAGATCAAAATCCACTCCTTCCCGGGCTCCGGTGCGATGGCGGAGCAGCTGATCGACTGTCAACTGCCCCCAGCGGGGATCCGTGCCCGGCACCAGATACTCATCAAGGAAATGCCCCAGTGTATCACGCAAGGATAGCAGACCGCGGTCATACAACAATCCCGCCGCCGTCACAGCCACGCTTTTGGCTACGGAATAGCCATCGTGGGCGGGGTTGCCGGGGCGATAATCCACCTGTTCCATGTGGTAGAGCGAATCCCCCGGCTGCGGCTCCTCCAGTGTGACGACGGTATAATAATAGGCCTCTCCTGCCTGTCTGTGTACCTCACGGGTCATGGCCTCTGAAAAGTCCGTCATGCGTATGCTCCCTTTCCCGTTATACGGTCATACAGGTTGATGAACTCCAGTCCCTGACGCATGGCCAGGGCACATGTGTAGGCTGTTCCGCCCCGACTCCGGGTACAGAAAGCGACACATACCTGACTCCCCTCTACCAGCTTGCGATCCCGTTCCAGCATACACCCATCCACATAACGGTCGAACAGGAAGGTGTGACGAGTGGCGGCAGAGAGAATATAGTGATAAGTGCGGATGCTGGCCTCATCCCATCGGCTGGCCTGATCCCGGCAGGGGAGTATCAGCTCCAGTTCCAACCCCGGCAGGAGGGTCTGCATATCCAGTACCTTGAGGGCGGCCACGGTATCAAAGCCCATTGCCCCTCCTGCCCGGAAGATGCGGGCCCCCCGATCATACAGTTCCCGGATGACAGCATCCAGAAATGCGGGGAGGCGCAAAGCATCCTCCGCCGCAATCTGCCGATGGCCTGTAAAGCATACTGTGTGGACAGAGGCAAAGGGTGCGCCTCCGTCCTGTCCCTGTTGTGTCACGATCGACATATCAATTGGTCTCCGATACAGCAGCCATCTTTTCCACAGTGACATTCCCTGAGGTACTGTCAATATCAATCCTCATGCTGCCATCCCCGTAGGTTTTATGCCGATTGCCACCCTCGGTTGCGAAGCCATTGACCGAGAGGTCGCCGCTGACACTGCCTATATCTACAGTGAAGCCGGATACAGTGTCAGGAAGACGCAAAATCATGTCGCCGCTGACGGTATCCAGTGACACGGTACGAGCCGCCGTATCCAATGTCATATTCATCCGGCCGGATACAGTACTCAATTCCAGCGCCTGTATCCGCCCGTTGACCGTGATGCTGCCACTGACCGTCTCCACCGACACGGTTCGTGAGTCAGCCGGCTGGGACTCCCCGGAGGAGAATCCGGTCACATCCACTGTCACGCTACCCGAGACAGTGTTGATATTCAGTTCTTCCACGGTTCCCTGCACCGTGACCGAGCCGCTGGCCGAGTCAAAATCCGCCTCATCGGCCCGGATCCTCTTGGTCACCACATCACCCGATGCGGTATCTACGTTTATATCCGCTGCATACACATCTGTCAGGGTAATCTGACCGGACGCCGTGTCAATATCCAATTCATTCATGTCGGCGGCAAGTCCCTCCACCCTGACTTTGGCGGAGGCTGTATCAATTTTCACCTCATCATTCAGCCAGGCAGCCGGGACCTGTACTGTCAACGTTTTGGCAGACACATGGAACAATCCCACATATGGCTTACAATACTTGACTGTCAGTTTACCATTCTTGACCTGCCAACGCATCAAGTTGTCGTCATCCTCGTCATTGCCATTCCGGTTGTCTGACCATGTCTCACGAAGAGTCAGTTGCTCTCCATCGTATGCGATGATCTCCACCTCGCCTGCTGTCCAGTCAATATCAAGAGAACGGATTGTATCGGTGATATCGGCGCTCCCGATGGAGTATCCTGTATCATCATAGCGATAACTTCCAAAGAATACGTTCCATCCGCCGCTCCAAGGCCTTTCAAGCATGAAGAAAGCAAACACACCCATCAAAAGGCACAGCACCACAACCCAGATGACGATGCGGACAATAGCACCCGCTCTGGCAGACGATCTATTTGTATCAGACATTTCTCTACCCATTCCTTTCATTGCGTATTGGCCGCATCATGCCACAAGGTCAAAGACGGCTTTGATGATATTGTCTACGGCTGCTGCCATCAGGAACATCAACCAAGTGTATGCCCACCCGCCGGTGAAAAAGCTGACAGCCAGATAAGCTATCACGGTAAGCATCCACAAAGCGCCTGTTATGGCTCTGCATACCTGCCGTCCTTGCTTTCTTCGTCTTGCATCCGCATCACTTTCCCAGGTATCCGGCCGATTGTGCGGTCTGCCGGATGACTTGCTGTCTTCTCCGTCCTCGTCGTCTTCATCCCGCTCGGAAGCATCGGCGTGAACACCGGCTTCTTGGGCCAGCTGCTTATGTCGGAGAATCTCAGGCCTTGTCATGGAGGAGAGGATCATCAGGCCTGTCGCCACTGCGACCAGGACGAACAGTAAAGCAGGGCCGATCAGACTGGTTTCAGAAAACATACAGGGTATCCAACACACAATATACAACGCCACACCTACGGAGGTCATCAAAGCCGCACGGGTGCGATACTGGCTGACCTCCAAACGGGCTTGCTCTCTGTCCACCGGTCCCCAGCTCCGGTACCAGCCGGATGCACGCATACGATCAGGCCGGAGCACCCCATTGCATATGAGCAGGCAGGTCGCTATGGCAATCATACCGAACATGAGGGATACGCCCAGAATTTCCTGCCTTTCCAGCAGCATGACGGGGATGACGCACATGATATACAGCGCCACAGCCACGGCAGTCAAGGTCGCCGACCGGATTCTGTACCGGCGGACTTCACTCCGCTCCTCCTCTGTCATATATTGGATAGACTGTTTGGCATCCCATCCGCTCTGTGTGTTTTCAGTTTGACTCCTGTATCCCGACTCGCTCCGCTCTTGCGGCGCTTGCTCATCCAGAGCGGTCGGAGCCGGCGTGTGGGCTTTTCCGGCCAGATCGGCCAGCAGCCCGCTGATGTCTCCTACACCTGAGACAGCCATGTTATAGGCTAATGCCGGGGTCTTGCCCTCGGACAACAGGTCGTCATACCTGTCCAGCAGGTTGGTCGTCATTTCCTCTTTGAGCTCCCGTGCTTCCTCGGAATCAGGAGCATCGGCGAAGATGGTGTCCATGTACTCCCGGAGCTTCGCCTTCATCTCGGTACTTTGGTTCTCACTCATAGTTGTGCTGTTCCTTTCGATGTTAATATGCATGTGGGCCTACGTTCATATCTGTTCCGGTTTGGAGGTTTCCGTACTGCCGACTCCGATCAGCTTGGATATCATGTCGCTGGCCTCCTGCCACTCCAGAACCCGGCGTCGGTACTCCTCACGGCCCTGGACAGTGATTGCGTAGTACCGTCGGCGCGCACCGGTTGCTTCGTCTCCCCAGTAGGAGTGGATGAATCCACCTTCCTCCAGGCGCTTGAATGCGGTATACAGGGTTGCTTCCTTCAGCTCATACCGTCCGTCCGTCAGAGCGCACACATTGCGATTGATGCGGTACCCGTAACTGTCGCCTCCCAACAGGGCAGCCAATATGATGGTATCGGTATGTCCTCGGATCAAGTCTGCTGTTATGGACATTCCCTCACCTCCTCCAGGCATACATTATAGCATATAATACCTCGTCTGTCAAGGTATTTTATAAAAAAGTATATGTAAGCAAAAAAGCCGTTACAGTTCAGCCGGGGAACGGGGGAACGCACAGACCCCCAAAGAATTTTCAATATATTTATGTATTGAATGTATCGTGATGACTTATCCGGAAAACCGGCGTTCATGGCACCCAACATAACATAAACGCAGTCGCGGGGCCCCTCACCCCACTCTACAGTGGAAAAGGGAGCGTACTATAGAGGGTGGCTGAACTGTAACA
>CAZQAI010000155.1:0-4558 GCA_964591305.1 uncultured Clostridium sp. | reverse complement strand
AGTCGGTTCGCTATGTGGTAGACATGGTGGCGGACGGCCGAGCCGACGAGCTGGCCGACATCGGGTCGGACTGCATCTTCGTCACCACCCGCGGTAAACCGGTCAAGGCCAAAACAGTGGGGCAGGCCCGGTATGTGGAGGCCATAAAAAAGAACACCATCGTGCTGGGTGTCGGCCCGGCAGGCACCGGCAAGACCTACCTGGCGGTCGCTATGGCCGTCAAGGCCCTTCGGGATAAACAGGTGTCCCGCATCATCCTGACAAGACCTGCCATCGAGGCCGGGGAGCGCCTTGGCTTTCTGCCCGGCGATTTGCTGTCCAAAATAGACCCCTACCTGCGTCCTCTGTATGATGCCCTCCACGACATGATGGGGGCTGATACCCACCAGCGGCTGGCGGAAAAGGATATCATTGAGGTAGCTCCTCTGGCCTACATGAGGGGCCGTACACTGGACGATGCCTTCATCATTCTGGATGAGGCACAGAATGCCACGCCGGAGCAGATCAAAATGTTTCTGACCCGCCTGGGCTTTGGCTCCAAAGTTGTGGTCACCGGCGACCTGACCCAGACCGACCTGCCAAACGGGCAGAGATCGGGGCTTGCCTCGGCCGTTAACATTCTGGATGGCATAGATGACATCGCCATCCAGTACCTGACTGACAAGGATGTGGTACGCCACCACCTGGTGCAGAAAATTATCCTCGCTTATGACAAGTACGACAGGGCACAGGCTGAGAAGGCCGCCAGGCGGCAGGCGGAACACCGTGCCGTACCCCGGGGAGGCAGAGAGGACAGGGACAGACGCCCCCGCACACCGCACACCTACCGCCCGGTAAATAAATAAACCTGCACCGGGCCGACATGCAGGGACATGCCCTTTGGAAACCCGGCAGACCGTATGAAATATCCTTACACATCAAAGGAGACATAACCATGCAGACCACCAATCGAATGATCTATTTTACCAACGACCAGGACAGAGAGCCCATCACCTACAAGCTCAAGCTGCTGATGCGGCGGGCTGTCGATGCAACGCTGGATCACGAGCAGTACAACATCCCCTGTGAGGTGTCGTTGACCTTCACCGACAATGACAAAATACAGGCTCTCAATCGGCAGTACCGCCAGGTGGACAAGCCCACCGATGTACTGTCCTTTCCCCTGACTGATTACAGCGGGGAGAGCGAGGAGCCGGTGGCGGACGAGCCTGTGGTTTCCCTGGGTGACATTGTGATTTCCCTAGAAAAAGCCCGGGAGCAGGCGCACATCTATGGACACAGCTTTGAGCGTGAGGTGGCCTTCCTGTGCGTCCACTCTATGCTGCATTTACTGGGCTATGACCATGAAACCGGAGAAGCCGACGAGACCGACATGCGGGCCCGCCAGCACAAGATCATGGATGAAATGGGCATGGGCCTGCCTACTGATCAGGAATGACTCCCTCATTCGGAGCACGACATCGGTGTAACCGACGGTTACACCGGCGGCCATCCGGACGCACTGTGATCATTCTGGCGGTCACAACAGTCCTGATCACCTTCATGCTCATTGGCCCCTCCGGCCTTGTCCGTCTGTTCACCCTTCGCGATCTCAACACAGATACAAAGGCCGCTCGGGGTGATGCCGCTGACAGCATGCTGACCGTGGAAATACTCCGTGACCTTGTCACGGACCGCACCCCCACCCGGACGGACTTTGCCCCCTACTCCGGCACACCCTCCTGTCTGACCGACGGAACGCCGGTCACTGTGCTGCCTGTAGGGGCGGAGTATGAGCTGACACTGGCCGGGGCCGGTGGGGATGACGAAATACTCCATATCAGACTGACCGAGCATGTGACCGGGGACAGCCTAGATCTGTCCGGCGGTGTGCCCGGCCAGGTGTATGATGCCTTCATCAGAGCACACGAATAGCCTGCCGGGAACGCCGGGCAGTCCTCATAAGCAGGCGAGCCCCTACAGAGGCACCGCCAAATGCGACAAAGTGAAGCGAAAGGAAAGCAAAACCATATGAGAAAAACAGGCTTTATTGCCATCGTCGGACGCCCCAATGTCGGGAAATCCACCCTGCTTAACGCCATGCTGGGAGAAAAGGTGGCCATCGTATCAGCCAAGCCTCAAACCACACGGAACCGCATTACCGGAATTCTGAGCCGCAGTGAGGATCAATTCGTGTTCATGGATACCCCCGGCATCTTCCGGCCTCAGAATTCGCTGGGAAGCTACATGGTCAAGGCGGCCAACGCCACCATGCAGGATGCCGATGCCGTGATCCTGGTGACCGACACCGGCCGTGAGGTTTCCAAGGTGGAGCAGGATGTCATCGCATACTGCCAAAAGAACGATGTCCCCTGCGTGCTGGCACTGTCTAAAACCGACCTGTACGACGCCGGGCAGGTGGCCGATGCCATCCTGCGGTATGCACCGTTATATCATTTTGCCGCCGTGGTACCGGTGTCCGCCAAGAACGGAAAAGGGGTGGCGGATGTGCTGGATGAGTGCCGTCCCTTTTTGCGGGAATCCGAGTGGATGTTCCCGGAGGACATTGCGACCGATCAGCCGGAGCGCCAGATCGCCGCTGAAATCATCCGGGAGAAAATACTCCGCACCCTCAATAAGGAGATTCCTCATGGAGTGGCAGTGGTCATCGAGAGCTTCACAGAGGATGCCAAGACCGGCATGGTCAGCATCCGGGCGGAGATATACTGCGAGAAGGCCTCGCATAAAGGCATTCTGGTAGGCAAAGGCGGCGAGGAGCTTAAGCGGATCGGTACCTATGCGCGGCAGGATCTGGAGTCCATACTGGGTACCAAGGTTTATCTCAACCTCTGGGTCAAAGTCAAGGAAAACTGGCGGGAGAGTGAAGTCAGCGTAAGCAATTTCGGGTATAGAAACGACTGAGAGAGGGGGCACACGGTATGCTGATCACCACCGACGGTCTGATTGCACGCTTACGACCCGTGGGAGACTGTGACCAGTTAGTGGACATCATCACCCCTACGCGGGGACGTTTGACAGTACTCGTCAAGCATGGACAGCAGAATCTATACTCCCAGGCTGCTATCATCCAGTTGTTTACCTATGGGAACTTTGAACTGTACCGAAAAAGGGACAGATACTGGCTGAGAAGCGGCTCCTCCACCGATTCTTTTTACAACCTGACCTGTCATCTGGAGGACATGGCACTGGGTGCCTACCTCTGCGATCTATCCTGCGACCTGACCGGGGAAGGAGAGGGGGAGGAGGACATACAAAACACGGCAGTTTTGCTGCGGATGCTGCTCAACTCGCTGTATGCCATCGGCATTGGCACACCCAGGGCCATTGTCAAGGGGGTCTTTGAGTTGCGGGCTGCCGCCGGAGCAGGATACACCCCCCATCTGTTGGGCTGTGCCCTGTGCCACAATGTCTATCCCGAGAGTGGCTATCTGGATGTCATGAACGGACGCATCATCTGTGCCGACTGTCAGGCAAAGCTGAACCGTCTTGGCGGTCGGATTTCAGCCCTGCAAGAGGAGTCCCTGGGAGAGCGGCGGATTCTGGTACCCATGTCCTCCTCGGTTCTGGCAGCTGTCCGGTATGCCCTGACCGCTCCTGACAAAAAAATATTTTCCTTTGTTCTCAAGGATCGGGAGGAGGAGCTCGCTTTCGGCCGGGTAGCTGAAACTTTTCTTCTCAACCATCTGGAGCGGGGGTTTGACACGCTTGATTTTTACCACTCATTGATGGTCTGACAGTATCCGGCAACTTTCTACACAGGGTTGATGCGTCGTCAAGGTGGTAGTCCAAAATTCAGCAACGCGAATTGTGCATCTGTGAATTTTGCGGCCGCAAGTTGTCGGCCGCAAATTGCGGTGTTGCCTAAAGAAAGCGGCCTCCCTCTTTGCCTTTTAAAGAGAGGTGGCCGCTTTTTTGGCGGTTGATAAAACATTCCACCACGGTCAGAGTATACTGAAGAGGATTATGCAGGTAAACGGAAACAATTTGTCGATGACAACGGTTTTACTTTTTACACCAATTCACGCAGTGCACATTATATAAAAATGATCAAGCCTCATGATGAAATTTATAACAGCAGCGGATACCGTTTTGCGCTTCTCGACGGATCGATGTACCATGTTAGGTTTCGTTTTTTTGGTATCAATGGACTTGATTTTTATGACGGGATACTGACCAATTTTCGTCTGACTGATGTTAATTTCTGTAACGCATTCATTTTTGATACATGGGCTGATAACGCTCTTATCTATAGTACCGGCATGGGAAAAAGTGATTTCCGTTATGCGAGTTTCATTGGCAGTTCATTTATGAACGTCGATTTTTCTCACTGTGTATGTACCAGCTGTCTTGTTTCTGGTATGACGATAGACGGGATTGATGTTGAAGAAGCGATTACATTTTATAAAGAAAATAGGTGATCACGCAACGTTTTGTACTCCTTCATCGCTGCGTTATCACCGTGCTTTAGGTTCCTAACGCAAATGGGACACATGTTTCGACATGTGTCCCATTTGTGCATCATTTCCAACCAAAAGAAGAAAGGAAGAATAAGCGAAAC
>CAZQAI010000154.1:0-4563 GCA_964591305.1 uncultured Clostridium sp. | reverse complement strand
CCTATAAGGGATACAGGCAAGAGAAAACGCAGTGTGCTTCCACTCTCCCGGCACGGTAATAGCCTGTCTCCCAAACAGGGGGTCGAGATACCCGTGACAGATACTGTATCGCCAGACAGCGTGCAGTCTGCGCCCAACGCACGGATACAGTCCAGTGTGGCCAGTACATCCTCGCTCTGGGATACACCCCGGATGAGACTGTGACCCTTTGCCAGAGCGGCGCAGATCAGCATCCTGTGAACATAACTTTTAGAAGGCGGTGCCTGAACACAGCCCTCAGCCTTCCCAGGCTTAATGTGTACCTTCATGATCGCCTCCCACACAGTCAATCAGAAAATCCATAGCCCGGAGGTAGCCTTCAAAACCCTGGCCCATGACTGTATGAACCGCCACATCCCGCACATAGCTGATCTGACGGAAAGCCTCCCTCCGACTGACATCGGATATGTGAACCTCTACAGTGGGAATACCTACCCCCTTGAGGGTATCCGCCAGCGCCACACTGGTGTGGGTGTAAGCGGCCGGATTGATGACGATACCGTCGATGCCGGAAAAGTAAGCCTTCTGAATGGCATCTACCAGATCGCCTTCATGGTTTGATTGGTAAAATTCCACATCAACCTTCTTTTCCTTGGCATATGACTGTATCATGCGGACAAGATCATCATAAGTCTGCTTTCCGTATATGTCCGGCTCACGGATACCCAGCATATTGATATTTGGTCCGTTGAGTATCAGGAATTTCATTATTATGACCACTCCTTTCTAATAACGCGGAAGCTTCAGGACAGTTCAACTTGCTGTCCGAAAAAGCCCGCAGTATTTTCAGATATTTTGTAACTCCTTTAAAATGGACTCTGCCACTTCGCAAACAGGTACATCAGCATTGATGTGGACATCAGCAGCTTTCTGATACAGCGGGTACCTCTTTTGATATAAAAGCTCTAACGCCTGGCGGTCGGATGACAAAGGTCTGTCCGACGTGGCGGTCAAATTTTTGAGCGAGCGATCAAGAAATACCAGCAGACCATTCCGCCGCAGAGCGTACACATTGTCCGCGTTAAGCACCGCACCGCCGCCTGTGGCCAGAATGTATCCACTGTTCCCGGAAAGTTCACGGATGATTTCGCTTTCCAGTGATCGGAAGGCTGCCTCGCCGGCTTCGGCCATAAAGGATGCAATAGGTTTCCCGATCCTGGACAAAATGATGGTGTCGGTGTCTGCAAAAGGTTTCCCTGTCATTCTGGCAAGGCACCCGCCTACTGCTGTTTTACCTGCAGAAGGCATGCCAATGAGCACAATATTCTGCTTTTCAAGTAGCACCGAACGGTACACCCTGTCTATCAGTTCCGGTCTGGCTTCGCCACCCAGGAACAGGGCCGAGGCATACACAGCCTGCGCCACCAGCATGTACAGTCCTCCTTCGGATGGGATTCCATGTGCCATTCCATCCATCACAAGATTGGTGCGTAAGGGATGGTAAATGGCGTCCAGTATACCCTCCAACTGCCCGAAACAGCAGGAAGATACATCAAGCGGCCGTCCTTCCTGAGCGGGATACATGCCAACCGGCGTGGTGTTGATTATGATTTGTGCGTCACGATGCTTTTCTATGGCTTCCTCATACGTGATGGCACCATCTTTTCCGCTCCGGGATACGCATAAAATCTTACAGGCTCCTCCGGCGTCGGCCACAGCCATAGCCGTTTTTGAGGTGCCGCCTGTGCCGAGTATGAGTACTTTTTTTCCTCGCAGGTTCAGCCCAGCATGGCGGATAAGGGCTTCCATTCCGGCAAAGTCGGTGTTGTAACCATGCAATTTCCCATCCTTATTGACAATTGTATTGACCGCCCCGATGCGCAGCGCCTCCTCCGATACCCAATCAAGGTAGGGTATTACCTGCCGTTTGTATGGAATGGTGACATTGATAGCCCGGAACTCCCGCCGTTCAAGGAAATTTTGCAATGCTTCAGGTGGAATTTCCTGTAATTCATACGGGTAATCCGCAATCCGAGCGTGAATTTCCCGGGAGTAGCTGTGTCCCAGATGCTCTCCAATCAGTCCGTATTGCATGATGATACCCCCTTGAGAAATACATCCGTCCCATATCGGACAGCCAGCATATCGCAAAGTACCATGGCGGTCACACTGTCAATAACAGGGCAAATCCGCCGGATGATAGCCGGGTCATGACGTCCGTGAATGATGAGGGGACTGTCTTCGCCCTTGAGAAAATCCACCGTGTTCTGCTCTTTGGCAATGGAAGGGGTGGGTTTGACGGCGCATCGGAACAGGATGGGCATTCCGTTGGTGATTCCGCCGTTGAGTCCGCCATTGTGATTGGTGGTTGTGATGACTCGCTCGTCCTTTATGCGAAGCGGATCGTTGGCCTCGCTGCCACGCATGCCGGTTATGGAGAAACCGTCTCCGAATTCCACGCCTTTTATGCCGCCGAGGCTGAACAGGGCATGGGACAGGCAGCTTTCCATACTGTCAAACCATGGCTCTCCCACACCGGGATTCACGCCGCAGACGGCAGTCTGCGTGATGCCGCCCACGCTGTCTCCATCCTGCTTTGCCTTGAGTATTTCATCTGTCATTCTTGCTTCACAGTCTGCATCTAACACGGGAAAGCTGCGACTGTCAAGCAATGAAATATCCTGCTCAAAAGAAGCAAACTCTCTGTCCCGGATACCGGCACAGACTGCCATGTGTGTGCCGATGCGGATGCCGATACGGGCGAGGGCCGGAATCATAATGCCGCCTGCTGCCACCAAAGCCGCCGTTACCCGCCCGGAAAAATGTCCACCACCTCGGTAATCCTCATACCCGTGGTACTTGCAAAAAGCAGTGTAATCTGCATGAGCGGGCCTTGCCAGACCGTAGGTGTAGTCCCGACTCCGTGTGTTTTCGTTGGGGATGACGATGCAAATCGGAGTCCCGGTGGTTTGGCCCGAAAACACACCGCTCAGAATCCGGAAGGCATCGTCCTCCTGTCTGGCTGTATCTATGGCAGCCGAGGGGCGGCGGCGGGTGAGCTGACGGGCGATCTCCTGTTCACTGACCGGTAGGCCGGGAGTCAGACCGTCAATGACCGCTCCTACCGCCGGACCGTGACTTTCCCCGAACAACGTAACTGTGATACTCTGTCCGAATGTGTTCTTCATGTTTATGACGATTCCTTCCTATTATAGCATGTATAGCATGGAGGTTTTGAGGCGGTTTCGACCTCTGGCGGGATGGCGGTTTATCAAACCGCCAAGATACGTTACAGTTCAGCCGGGGAACGGAGGAGCGCCCAGACCCCAAAAGAACTTCCAATTCATTTATTATGTATTGAATTTATCGTGATTTCTTTTCCGGAAAACCGACGTTCATGGCACCCAAAATAACCTAAACGCAGTCGCGGGGCCCCTCGCCCCACTCTACAGTGGAAAAGGGAGCGTACTATAGAGGGTGGCTGAACTGTAACCAAGATACAAAACTTCCTGTCTGAAAAAAGCCACGGGCTTTTTTCAGATTTTACCTCTCATCCTATCAAGAATTCCGATCAGCTCCTCCGGGCTCATGGGCTGAAGCCGGAAGGAGCCAATTTCATCTACCCATACCACCGTCACCTGACCTGCCTTCATTTTTTTGTCGTGCAGGATGTATGGGAGAAGTGCCTCTCCCCGGCCGGTGATATCGGTGGGCAGCTCATACTTTTTGAGTACCGGCAGGAGCCGCTCACGCACTGCCGGAGCGCACATGGGAAGCATGCCAAGTGCCACACATTCCCCGTGCAACAGCTGGCCGTTGGCAGCGCTCTCTATGGCATGTCCGATGGTGTGACCGAAGTTTAATACCCGCCGTAATCCGGCTTCCTTGGGATCCTGCTCCACAATATCCCGCTTGATGCAAAGTGAGCGATGGATGATTTCAGGTAGAGCTTTATGAAGGTTGTCACATGTTTCCAGCATTCTGAAAAGGTCGGCGTCACAGGTACAGGCCATCTTGATAGATTCCGCCAGTCCTGCATGGAGCTGACGCACGTCCAGTGTTGTGAGTGTGTCCGGATCAATCATGACCGCTTTGGGTTGGAAAAAGGAACCGATGATATTCTTTACTCCGTCAAGGTCAATAGCCGTCTTGCCACCTACCGATGAATCTACCTGGGAGAGTAGGGTGGTTGGAATATTGTAAAAATCGATACCCCGCATGTAGCAGGAGGCCGAAAAAGCGGCCAGATCCCCCATGACGCCGCCCCCGACGGCTACCACACAGTCCCCCCGGGTAAAATCGGCCCGCATCATGGTGCTAAGCAGACTGCGGAACTGATCAAAGCTCTTGCTGGCTTCACCCTGGGGTAGAGTGACAAGGACGGGCTCTTTGCATTGGTCGGCCACCGTCTGGCCATATGAGGCAGGAACACCGCTGTCGGTTACAATCAGTACGCGGCGGTCAAGATTCAGCCATTGACCTACATGTAACAGTACGCCTCGTTCTATGACGATCTTATAGCTTTGTGAATCCAGATTGACGGTCAAAGTCATACTTCATTCTCCTTTTTGCCATTTACTGTCA
>CAZQAI010000153.1:0-4594 GCA_964591305.1 uncultured Clostridium sp. | reverse complement strand
GTCACTCTGCGCCGTCAACACAGGCGTTTTCACCGACAGAATCATGTCCGGTAAAACCATCTGCCCCATATGTTTGTTATTTTTCGAAAAATACTTGAAATATGGAAGAAGATACAGTATAATAATGGGGTGAATTGATGAAAAGCAGAAAAGGCAGTGTCCATTCGTGTAACAGCCTGTGTTTTCTGCATCACTATATGCGGCGAAAAAGTAAAATATACATCCTCGCTTGCATTCCATAAAACAGGAGATGATTCGATGTTGCAACAGGAAAAACAATCATCCGCAGGTATGAAAATACTACCTGTGCTGCTTCCTACGGCTTTGGCTATCCTGATCGCGGCAGTGTCCGCCGGCTGTATGACAGAGGAAAAAATGAAGGAACCCGAGACGCATGTACAGGAGACTTTTGTAGCAGTAAATCCCGACGAAGCCGCGGTCACGCTTCGTGTCGGCCTTACTCCGCAGGATTTTTCCGATCAGGCCAAGGTGCAGGAATGGCTTGCGTCCTGTCAGGAGACCGGGCGTGCCGACATCGGTGTGTATGCCTTATGCTTCTGTTCCGCCGAGGGAGAGAGCACGGTGTACCGCTGGCTGATATGGCGTACAGACATACAGACACCGTACCGGGCTGAGGCTGTCATCTCAAAGGGGAACCGGTATACCGTTACAGTGACCTATACAGCCGACATGTCAGGTTCTGTCGGAGAAAGAGGCTTGATTTTAGTGACAGCTACTCTGCCTGCAGGCGAAAAGCCTATGCTGGATCTGGTGGAAGAAGACGATTATTTAGGCCCGCTGATCACATATACAGATACCGACTTCGGTATCTGATGGTTGGAAATCCATAAAAAAAGAGGGAAGGATACCATGACCCATCGTGCTGGGCTGTATCCTTCTCCGCTTTTCCTTATGGCCAACATAATGGGAAGTACGGTGAAAGAAGGTCAGGGAGAGAGGGCGCAGGAATATGTCACCCGAAGTTGACCGATGATTAGAACAGGTGGATCGTCCGGCAGAGCGGAGGTGTCATACCACGCGGCTATCTCAGTGTTGGCAAAGCAAAGTGTTGTTTGCGTGTATGACAGCATGTCTCCGAAGGACTGCTTGCAAAGTGGCCCATGACTGCCAAATATCACGGTATCACTCTCGGATATAACCTGAACGGCTTTGGCTGCCAGGTCACTTTCAAAGACAGCCCCACTGCACCAGGTCAGCATTCCGTCCGGCGCCTGTAGTGACAGCAGCATCACCGGCTGGGTGGATCGCTCGAGATGTGAGGTGTCCAGACAAAGCTCCATACTGTTATAGACAGACAATGTTTCTCCCGGACGATATATATAGACGGGGACATCGCACCTCTGCGCCTTTTCCAGACAGGAAAGCATGATGAAAAAGTCCTGTTCACTGTCCGGGGCAGGGAGCCACAGTACCCTAACGGTTGCAGAGGACAAAAGATTCCAAAGGGTACCCGGCATGCGGCTGTGGTAGTGAGTCAGCATCAGCACCGATACCTCAGTAGCCCCGTCGGCTTCTGCCAAAGACACCGAACGGCGTAAGGCGGTGTTGCTTCCGTTGGACAGATCGCATATAAAGGCTTGTTGCCCACGTGTCAGGATCAGGGCTTCGGAGGCAGTGGAAGGCTGAACATAGGTGACATTCACTTCGTCACGGCTTATATATCCAAGGATACCCAGTATGAGGCCGATGATCAGCCATCCGCACAGCATAGGAAGGCACACCACCCACTTTTTCTCCTGAGAAAGTCGGATACCCAAGAGAACCAACAGAGCGGCTGTCATCAAGGCGATGATATACCCCAGATAAAGGGCTGTGTCAGGATCTTTCAGCGAGACAATCACCCAAGCAGGGCGGCCCAGCATGTGTGCCAGCTTTCGCATCAAGGAGGAAACCATCCGAACTGCCGGGATGAGAACAGCATTGGCAAGAAAGCCATGCCGGAAGAGCAGGATGAGCAAGCAACCTACCAGCAGAAGAGCACATAAGGGGGTCAGAATGAGGGTAGTCACCGGGGAAAGAAGACTGATCTGCCCAATACTTCGGGACGTGATCCAAAGGGAAAACGTCATGGCGACCACGCCGGTGACGAACCCCAGCAGCAGGGTCGCGAAGCGTCGCACCAACCACCGCATGCAGTTGGCGAAGTGTATCTTCCCGGCGTTTCGGTTGGCGCAGGCTTTTTCCTTGGTAGAAGGCACTTTCAGTCGGGCGGATATGAGGGGCATAACCGTCACAAGACCCAGCGTAGCGGAGAAGGACATCCAGAATCCGGCATCGGCTACGGTGCATGGGGAGAAACCCAGAATCAACGCACCCGCCAGTCCCAGAGAAGTCAGCGGGTCGGCTTGTGCAAAACAGAGCCAGGACAGGTATACCATACCCAGCATGACAACAGCCCGGGTAGCCGAAGGCGGAAATCCCAAAAAACACAGGTATCCAATAGCAAGAAGGCCTGACATGCATGCCCGTACACGCTTGGGTAAAGGTGTCAGACGTAAAAGAAACGCCCACAAGCCGAAAAGAAGAGTTATGTGCAGACCGCTGATAGCCAAAAGGTGGGAAACGCCGGCACGGGTAAAATCCCTGCGTACGGCATCATCCAGGTATGACCGTTCACCCAGAAGCAAGGCAGAGGGAAGTCCGCCCCCTTCCGGGCCAATCAATTGTTCTATGAGGGCCGCTGCCTCCCGTCTGATCCGCCCAAATCGGGAGCTCAGGCTTCCGTCATTCTCTGTTATGACCGTATAGGTACAGTCAGCAGAGGCGGCCAATCCCAGACTGTACCCGTCCCCCGTCAGAGAGACTGCCAGTACATCTCCGGCGGCATCTGTCAGAGGCACCGCATAGGCATCCATGGTAAAGCAATATCCGGGTTGCAGATCGCAGGCCCAGCCGCAAACCAGGTAAGCCCGGGCCGGATTCAGACTGTTCCCCACCGGCGTGTCATTCACAGCTTTGATTATGACACCATATGCGGTGATCTGACTGCCTCCGCTCATGCGTTGCGTAACCGTGGCTTTGATGTGCCAGAGTGGGGCGTTTGATGTGTCAATCCCAACCACCTCATGGGAGCCCGTCACATATAATCCGTCGTCATTGGCTATGTTCGCATCATCGGCCTCGCCTATACTGCCCTGGTTGTCATCCGCGTCTGTCAGAGTCGGAAAGGAGTCAGCAGAAAGCCGACGGTCAAAATACAAACCGCAAAGGGACAGGGATAGAGAACAGACCAGAAGCAGAAGAAGGAATTGTAACGCCATTCGCCGATATCGTCCGGCCGTTTTTCTGCGGCACAGCGTGCATATAACAGCAGAAAGCCCACCAATAGCGGCCAATCCGATACATAGAAGGGACAGGCGGAACATGCCGGATGCTTCAGTTCCGTATAAGGCATACCCCAATGCCATACCGGCTATCCAGGCGGAGCACAGCCGAAAAAGGGGACGCCGGTACCAGATACCCATGCATGTTTCTCCTTTCCCGGGAAACCCGTATTTTACAATCGGCTACATGATGATGAAGTGGTTCAACGTACATGCAACGGCGCTCAATGGTTATGACAGGACCGGTTTGTAGAACTCGTACAGAAAGCAGGGAATCATGCCGTTGTACAACCGCTTGATGCGGTCAGCCTTCTGACCGTACAGGCGATCGAAGCGGTCGCAGGAGGTCAATATATAAATCTGCCATGGGTTCATGACCTGAAATGCTCTGCCTATGTCCCGGTACAGCTGCTCCACTTCAGACCGCTCTCCCATCCGTTCGCCGTAGGGGGGATTACAAACAATCGTTCCCCGACGTTTCTCCTTTTGTATGTGGCGGGCATCCGCCTGGAAAATACGTATATGCTCCTCCACCCCGGCGCGTAGTGCGTTTTCATAGGTCAGATCAAGAATATCCTCATCAATATCTGAAGCATAGGCCTCAAAGCGACTGCCCGTGAGGATCGCATCCCGGGCGGCCTCCCGGGCATCCTTCCACAGGGGGGCCGGCAGACGGGCAAAGGCCTCGCCGGCAAAAGAGCGGCCAAGGCCGGGAGCCCGGTGGGTGACGATCATGGCGGCTTCAATGGCGATCGTGCCCGATCCGCAAAAAGGATCCCAGATAAGCGTGTCCTCTCGTGGACGGGTTGTCAGGGCTATGGCCGCGGCCAGTGTTTCGCGCAGCGGAGCGGCTCCTGCGGCGGGACGGTACCCTCTCTTGTGCAGGGGGATTCCTGATGTGTCAATCATCAAAGCGGCCTGGTCCTTGAAAAGGAAGAATTCGATTTGATACCTGACACCTGTTTCTTCAAACCATGTGATGCCATATTGATCATGCAGACGTTCTACCACTGCTTTCTTGACTATTTTCTGGCAGTCCGGAAGTGAGATCAGCTGACTGTGGATGGAATGGCCCTTGACGGGAAAAGCATCGGTACGTCCAATCCATTCCTCCCAAGGGAGAGCCCTTGTTCTGTCAAACAGTTCGGTAAAGGTGCGAGCGGGAAAAAAACCAAGGCGGACGAACACATGTTCAGCACACCGTACATGGATATTGACCCGGGGAATGTCGCGCTCCTCTCCCTCAAAGG
>CAZQAI010000152.1:0-4612 GCA_964591305.1 uncultured Clostridium sp. | reverse complement strand
CGGAATCCCCGTGTTCGTGGGAGTGGTACGCACGTTGTAACCGCTGTCAATACCTTTACAAAAATCGCCGGCGCAAAGGCCACAAAATGGGCGGCACCCGAACACTCATTTTAAGGGGCAGAGACTGTGCATGACATGGATCCCTACCCCGGACCCCTGCACTGTAACACAAAGTCAAGTTACAGTTCAGCCGGGGAACGGGGGGGAAAACGCACAGACCCCCCAAGAACTTTCAATACATTTATTATGTATTGAATGTATCGTGATGACTTTTCCGGAAAACCGGCGTTCATAGCACCCAACATAACCTAAACGCAGTCGCGGGGCCCCTCGCCCCACTCCACAGTGGAAAAGGAGGCGTACTATAGAGGGTGGCTGAACTGTAACAAAGTCAATGCTTTGCCCTTAGAAAATTTCAAAAAGCTCTTGCTTTTTCTTCCGTGATATGGTATAATGAACCGAACTTATGGTAATGAAGCTTCGCTCTGGCGTAGTGATGAGTAAAGGAGTGATAAAAATGGAAACAGTTGAGTTGATCCTCGGTATTCTTCTGCTGGTGCTGTCCGTGATCATCATTGCGTGTGTGATGATTCAATCCAGCAAGGATAAAAAGTCCGGCGTGATTACGGGCGTGGCCGAAACCTTTTTCAGCAAGGGGAAGACCGGCCGCTGGGATAAGAAGCTGAACTATATTACGATCGCCGCGTCGTCTGTGTTCGCTATCTTGATTATTGTTTTATACTGTATCGCATAAGGCTAATCTCCTCACAAAAGACCCGGAGGGGCTGCTGGGCAGGGCGTCACGGGCGCCGGTGTCAGCGGCCCTCTTGTATTTCATATGCATAAAGGCAACAACACACCGTTCTGTGATGCCTTTGCATTGAGTGAGAAGCAGGTGGAGCCGTATACAGAGCGGTGCAGACCTTTTCAAAAGGGGGAGTGTTGTACCATGGGTCAGTACGTAAAGCCGTCAGAGGAGAAGGCATACAGCCACGACTCTCTGACGGGAAAAAACGCCTCTTCTGTAAAAGGCGAACGAAGAATGTCATTGTCCCGTCTGTGCTTTTCCTTCTCAGAGGCGAGTCGGCGCCTTGTTTATGCTGCCCTGTGTCTGATGGTCCTCGTGGCCCTGTCCCTGGTGCTGACACTGACCTTCGGGTATGATGAACTGTTTGCCGAGCCGGATATACCTGTGCAGCTGCCTGAGAGCGGCCCCTATATTACCACCTTTGGCTCTCATCCTTTTGCGGATGGGAAGGAGGGGGATGTATCCATTCCTTTCAATGAGAAGGCCGACATCATTCCGGAAGACATGCTGAGTGCCCAAAGAGCTGCCCTGGTGGATATGACCTCCGGCACCGTGATCGCTTCACGCTTGGCGGATGAACGGATGTATCCGGCTTCCATGACCAAAATCATGACATTGATTGTCACAGCAGAGAATATGCCGGAGGAGGAAAGCCTGTCCCATGTGATCACAATCAGGCAGGAAACATACGATGCAATGAAGGCCGAGGGTGCTTCCGGGATCGGGTTAGAGCCGGGTGAGGAACTGACTGTGGAATCTCTTCTTTATATCCTGATTCTGCGCTCTGATGGGGTGGCAGCCTGTGAGTTGGCTACCTTCATTGCCGGCTCGGAGCAGGCATTCGTTTCACTCATGAACCGTAAAGCGGATGCAATGGGCCTGTCCAATACCCATTTTGCTAATGTGACCGGTCTGCAGGACGAAGCCAACTACTCTACCTGCCGGGATATAGCGGCTCTGATGGCCTACGCCATGGATATGTCACTGTGCCGTCGCATTCTGACTGCCACCTCCTATCAAGCTTCCTGCACGGCTACAAAGGGAGAGAATGCAGGAAAAACCTTCACATATTATGTGTCCAACAACCTGCTGGTGACACTGCTGACTGATAAATACCCCTCCTACATGGCAAACGGAGTGATCATCCAGGCCGGCAAAACAGGATATGCCGGAAAGGAATCCGGTTACTGCCTGGTCACCTATGCGGTCACAAAAGACCAGCGAGCCTACATTTGTGTGACATCCCACTCGGACAGCTACTTGGATTGCATCAAGGATTACATTACGATATATAATGCGTATACATAAAACCGGAAACAGCGGTTGTGCTGATCCCGGTTCAGCCATGTCCGAAACATTCAGCCCTATATTGAGAGTGGTCAGCCGCTTCCATGATGCCGGAAAAGATGACAAAGGCCAGCTTTTTCTGATATTCCGCATCACCAAGGTGCAAGGCTTCCTCCGGATTTGACAGGAATCCACCCTCCACCAGAATGGCCGGTGTATCCAGATTGTGTAAAAGGTATATATTTTGTCCTGCCGCCTTGACACGCCGCCGATTGCCGGGATCAAGCCACAGGGAGCGGCTTTGCACACACCGGGCGATATCTCCGCTGTGCAAATCGGCAGGAGCATACCATACCTGCATCCCACTGTACTGAGTTTGCGGGAAGGCATTCATGTGCACCGACACCAGCAAGCTGTCCGGCACGGAGCGTGCAATGCTCAGCCGGGCCGCCAGGTCAAGTGCCTTTTTCCGCCCCTTGAAGTCCACCGTGCGATCATACAGCAGCTTATCCTCGGTACGGGTCATGACCACCGGCACCCCTGCCGCCTCCAACAGGTCGCGAAGGTACAGGGACACGGAAAGATTGACATCCTTCTCAAAAAGACCGCTCCGGCTTTGCGCACCTCCGTCCTCACCGCCATGCCCCGGATCCACGACCACCCGGGAAAAGCAACGTTCATTTCCGCCCTCTCCGGATACTGCGTCGGCCGCGGGAACAGAGTCCTTCGTCGGTACGCCCAGCAGGGAGGCTGTGACAGGGTCCGCAAACATGTCTCCGGTTCCGGAAACTCCTCGGCAGAGGAAAAAGGCTGCCAGTGTGAGTATGACCGTGAACAGGATAATGAAAATGGCCACCCAAAGCGGGTAAGCCCGGCTGGGTGCGTCAGCCTGTATTTTTGCTCGTTTCCGTTCCATGTCTGTCTCCGTTCTATCAGAAGACACCGCCGCATAATGAACAGATCAATGTGGCTGTGTCTTGATGCTCATCTGCCTCATTCTATGCATGTGAAAAAGAAAATAGAATGAAAAAGGCCTGAATCCGTGGACAACGCATGACTGCGTACACTGTCCCCGGATCAGGTCTTGTTTTATTATGACTTAGGCGGACGTTTCATTTTGGACAGGTCTTTATCCAGTCCCACATAATTCAGTTCACGGCGGAATTCGTCAATATTTTCACGGTTCAGCTCATTCATTGTTTGCTTTTCCTGCTTTATCTTGTCCTTGTGGTGGAATAAAATATCAAATGCTCGGATGAACCAGAACAGCGGAAGCAGTATGGCCCATCTCCGGAGAATGGGATATTTCTTAACCATGGCATCATAAGGAAGGAAAAGCAGGCTGAAAAAACGGCGGCGTCTTACCGATCCCTCCACATCCTTGGATCCGTCCGCTTCCGCATGAAGCGCATCCGTGTACGCATCAGCCAGCAAGCCCTTTTCGGAGGAACCGTAAACTGTGGTACCGAACAGACGGTCAGTGAGATAATCTGTCATCTCATCGGTCGGCGCATCGTCAAACCACGAGGCAAGGGTACGCTGAATGTTGTGGTAGAACTCGTCAAGGCCGATTTTTTCAAGCTCGGTGCAGATATAGGTCATATCCATATCAGGGTAGGCATTCAGGGACACCCACATATCCACCAGAAATTTAATACCAGCACCTTCACCCCGGAAATGCTTGACAAAGTGGGAAAAGATAAAGATATAATGATCCTCCGGACGCATCTCAAAATGGCAGGGATGGGCTCCGGAGGGTTGAGCAGTCCACCAACTCTCTCCGTAATATTGATACAAATCGCGCACTTTTTTCAGCATCAGTCGCCGATGAAGCTCAAAAACCAGATTGTCCGCGCTGTTGTACTGATTGTGGTGGTCGCCCTTTTCCTTGAGTTCAAAGCCGAGCTCCCGCATGAGGCTTTGGAACGTTTTGCCTTGTTTGTCCCTGACAAGAAGATCACAATCCCCCATGATTCTCATTTCCGGCATAGGGTACAGCTGCTTGAGCACCGTTCCCTTGAAGGGCATGTAATCTATACCGGCCTCTTCCAGTCGGGTTGCCAGCTTGTGGTATGCTTCCATTTGGCGAGCGCTGTGACTTATATAGGTACAAACTCGGGACATATAAATCGGGAAAGCGGTGCTCTTAAGAAAATCTTCTGTTTTGCAGGCTCCATAATAGATCAAAGGTGTAATTTGTTGTTGCTCGGAGAACCAAAAAGCCCGCATGTAATCGAAGTCTCCCGGCAAAGAGGGAAAAGTATCCTGAGGGGAGAGCGCATATTGTATAAGCGTGAGAATCCCCTTCTGAAAATCATTCATCAGTCCTATGTACCCCGGGAGGGATACGCTCCTTTGCGTAGAATGGAAAGGCTACACATGATCTGCCTGATATACGAAGCTATTATATCATATTGTTATGGAAAAGTCAATACAGCGATTTTTCTTTTGCGTGAAACCCTGTAGCGTTACAGTTCAGCCGGGGAACGGAGGAGCGCCCAGACCCCCAAAGAACTT
>CAZQAI010000151.1:0-4619 GCA_964591305.1 uncultured Clostridium sp. | reverse complement strand
TGTCCGAAATTGACGTTCAGCCCCGGCATTGTGGGAAGATGTGACAGCCGCCGCACAGGATGCATATCCGGCGCTGACCATGGAGGCAGCCATCATGAGGCCCTCCGCCGATGTGGAGCAGGCTCCGTACAATCCTATATAGGGAATGTCATAGGAAAGCAGTCCATAAGCCGAACCCACACACTGATTCAACAGATCGCCCGCAAATAGCATGTCCACATCCGGCTCCCTCATCCCTGCCTTGTGCATAGCTGCTGACAAGGCCACGCGTTGCATCTCGGATTCAGCCTTTTCCCAAGTGTCCTGACCGAATCGGTCATGAGGATTGACATAATCGAAACGGCCGCCCAACGGTCCTTCCTTCTCCTTACCGCCGACAACCGAGGCTGCTCCTGTAATTTCGGCATGGAGTTGGAGAAGACCCCCCCGGTGAGCAGCCTTTGCTTCTTTACTTGTATCCTGATTGTTTTGTTGACTGATGGTTTGCATATTGTACCATTCCTCTTTCTTCATGGCAGGTCATACGTCGTTACAGTTCAGCCACCCTCTATCATACGCTCCCTTTTTCACTGTAGAGTGGGGCGAGGGGCCCCGCGACTGCGTTTGGGTTATTTTGGGTGCCATGAACGCCGGTTTTCCGGAAAGGTAATCACAATAAATTCAATACATAAATGTATTGAAAGTTCTTTGGGGGTCTGGGCGCTCCTCCGTTCCCTGGCTGAACTGTAACCATACGTCGAATTTATACATAAATATTGTGTCCGGAATCTCTTGCATTATACTCGGAATTATGATATAATAGACGCAGCATGAACAAATAATTCACCTTAAACTGGCTGCGTCTTGCGTATACAGTATGGCAGACGCAGCACGAACAGATTATGTACCATAACGTTACCGGCTACGCCAGTTCATCTTATATTCATCCTATACTCTGTGCCGCCACGGGTGATACCGAGCGGTGATAAATACAATATCAATATCAAGGAGGACATTTTATGCCTGCATGGAAAATCGGAGAGGTTATACGTGGTTTTCGGGTGGAACGGACAAATGAGGTGCCTATGCTGGGAGCCAACTACTGGAAGCTTACCCACGAGAAGACCGGAGCCACTCTGTACTATTCGGACAGGGATGACAGCCAAATGATCTTTTCTGTGGGTTTCCGTACCCTGCCGGAGGATGATACGGGCGTGTTCCACATTCTGGAGCACTCTTCTTTGGACGGATCGGAATCCTACCGTCTCAAAGAGCCCTTTGTCAACCTCATCAAGACATCCATGGCTGTTGATCTGAATGCCATGACCTTTGAGGATAAGACCCTCTACTACTTCATTTCCACCAATGAGCGGGACTATATGAACATGATGTCGGTCTATCTGGATGCTGTGTTCCATCCCCTCCTGCTCTCCGACCGCCGCATTTTTGAAAAAGAGGCCTGGCATCTGGAGCCGGACGGCCAGGGCGGACTGCGCTGTTCCGGTGTGGTCTTCAACGAAATGCAGGGCAACGACAACCAACCTGATTATGCCATGTGGCTGCAGGCATCCAAGCAGTTGTTCCCGGACATGTGCTATCATTTCAATTCGGGTGGCGATCCTGCCTTTATTCATGACTTGACTTACGAACGGTTCAAAGAAACGTATGAACGGTTCTACGGGGTTGACAACGCCATCTTCTATCTGTCCGGCCAGCTGGGGCTTGACGAGGAACTGGCCTGCATCGACCGGGTTCTGTCCGACCATACGCCGCCGAAACACCCACGGCCTGCCCCTGTCCCGATCCAGTCGCCTGTGATCAGCCCCGATGGGGTAACCTACTATCAGCTGGGTGACAATGAGGAGCCCGCTGACAACACGCACCTGATGCTATCCTACATTCTGGGCGACGGATCCCATATGGAGGATGTCTTGGCCTTTTCTCTCCTGTCCCGCTACCTGGCAGAAAATACTGAATCCCCCCTGTCAAAGGCTGTGCTGGATGCCGGAGTAGGCCATGACTTTTCCATGAGGGTCGATCAGTCGACCCGACAGCCAGTGGTCTACTTTACCATGGGTAAATCCGAGCCGGAGAACGCCGAACCCTTCCGTCAGGCCATCATCAAGACCTTGACCGGCATGGTTCATGAAGGACTGGATGCCGGACGGCTCCATGATCTTCTGGCCAGCCATGAGACCGACTGCCGCCGGGCCTCCATCAGCGTCCGGAGTGGGTTCCGCATCATGGAATCTATTCTACGCACGCATGTCCAGCAGGGCGACGCCTGTCTGCCGGATGATCTCTCTCTCATACGCTGGAATCTTGCGGAGGATTCCCGTTACTTTGAGCATTTGATTGAGAAGTACATCCTACACAGCGATCACTGGGCCATGACCCGGTGCATTCCCTCCCGCACTCTGACTGAGGAACGCCGCCATGTAATGGATACCTGGCTGAAGCAACAGGCTGACGCTCTCCAAGCCACCCCCGGTGCATATGATGAACTGCAGGCTCACTTTGCCGCTTTCAATGAGTACCTTGTAGCTCCTGACAAGCCCGAGAATGAGGCCGCCATCCCCCATCTGACGCCGGCCGATATCGATGCGCACACTGCATGCACCGATGTACACCAGGATACAATCAAGATTGGGAAGCAGGACATTGTGTCGCTGTCCTACATCACCGATATGAGCGGAATGGTCAGAGCTTCCCTGCTCTTTGACCTGACAAGTCTAGATGAAAATGATTTGTTTTATGCCCGGTGTCTTGAGGACGCACTGCTTAGTCTGCCTACTGCCGATCACGATGTTCAGGCCCTGACTGATCGTCGGGTCGCTCTGCGTACCAATCTGGATGCATTTCTCCAGATTCTTGCTCGCGGGCGGGGTGCAGATGAGGTTAAACCATACCTCCAGCTGGTACTGGACACACCCGAGGAGAATCTTGAGGAGGCTGTAGCCTTGTTGGGTGAATACCTGACCCAGCCAGTCTTTGACCGCACCATTCTCCGCCGTCTGTTCTCCAACGCCTCAGATATCAAAAACCGCATGATCTCCTCAGGTCACAGTGCCGCTCTGCGATTGGCTGAATCCAGCCTGTCGGTAGCAGCGGTCTACGACCGTTACCTGAATGGGATCTCGGCTTACCGTCGCCTGTGCGCCCTGGCCGATCAATTTGACCGGGAAGTGGATGGTTTGGTAGCCGGTATGGAGCGGGTCTGCCACATCCTGTTCACTCAGGTCAAGCCTATCGCTCATATCACCGGCAGTGATGCGGCTTACAAGACATGGACCCGAGCCGTCAGTAGACTGTCTCTGGCCGCATGCGCTCCCACTGTGCCTTTGTTCCATGCGCTGTCTCCGGATTCCAGGGTCGCCCGTGCTCTGACCATACCAGGAGAGGTCAACTACTGTGCACAGGTATACGCTCTCGACGACGCAGACTGCGCCTACACACCCCGGTTGTCTGTGGTAACATCCTACCTGTACAGCAAGTATTTATGGGATGAGATTCGGGCAAAGGGCGGCGCATATGGGGCCATGACCCATGTCTTCCCTTACGGCATTCTGTCCTTTGTCTCCTACCGTGACCCTCGGGTCAGCGACACCTACGCCGCATATGACCGTCTACCCGATTGGCTGGATGCCAATCTGCCGACTGAGAGTGAAATCGACAGTCTGATCGTCAGCACCCTGTCTGCTTACTTTGCCCCTCAAAGCCCGGTGGACAAGGGTAATGCCGCCCTCAACCGCTGGCTGATCGGAAAAACGGCTGCTGACCGGCAAGCTGACATGGAGGCGATTCTCACGACCGGCGTCGATGCCTTTACCGACTTCGCTGTTATGGTTCGCCGCCTGAATGGGAAAGCCGCCGGTGTCCGGGCTGCCCTGGGCGGTCAGGAGCCTATCAACACCTCCGGCTTGTTTGATGAGATCAGCGAGCTGTAAGGCACCACTCGGGCGTAGATACCGTCCCGTTTGAAATCGTATAATCGGAAGGAAGGATTCCATCATGGCAGAAAGCAAGGCACAAGTCACATCCCTTGACGGGATGCCGAAAAAGCAAAAGAAAAAGGTACTCAAGCGGATGTACCGGGAAGTCATGAAGGACAAACGGTACCGCAAAGCCATCAAAAAAAGCCCGGAACCTGTGTCCAAGAAGGCTGCCACAGCGGCTGCCAGTGCCGCTGTGGATGCCGTGCTGGGTGTCAAAACCGGCAAGCCTGCCGTCCCGCCCAAGAAAACAGGCTTGGAAATCTATACCGATATCATAGGCAAGCTGTCAAAAGCCCGCAAAAAGCGGGCCAAGGCACTCAAAAAAGAAGGCTACAATAAAAAAACAGGCCTTGTTGTCCTGGGCAAGGTCAAGAAGGCCAAGAAAGCCAAGTTCAACAAGCCGTATAAGGCAAAGAAAATCAAAAAATGAGGGAAGCAGACATGGAAAGCACGCAAAGGGGCAATCGCATCGCCGTCATCACGGGGGCTTCCTCTGGTATGGGTCGGGAATTCGTACTGGCTCTGGACAAGCAGCAGGTCTTTGACGAGTTGTGGGTGATTGCCCGCCGCCGGGAACGCTTGGAGGCCTTGCAGACGGAGGTACGGTCCACTGTCCGGGTTCTGCCACTGGATCTCGGCCTCGCC
>CAZQAI010000150.1:0-4627 GCA_964591305.1 uncultured Clostridium sp. | reverse complement strand
GCGGATAACAGATTTTGAGTCTGTCTCGTCTGCCAATTCCGACACACCGGCATTTTACTGGAGCTATTATACCATAATCGAACGGAAAAGTCAAGGGGCATATGTGACTTTTTTGTTGCAGTTTGGTTACATTGGTTACAGTTCAGCCGGGCATAGCATAATTTGTCTGCAAGCGACTATCTGACTGAAACCAGATTGACATTTCCTCTCGGCCCTGCTTCTTGGCTGGACTGCATCCCGGATGGAACCGCATAACGAGCCCCTGTCTCTCCCGGAGAGACAGGGACTCTGACCGTTTTATGAAATATGACAATATGGCGTATGCATGGTAATTCCCTATCCTTACCGCTGGGGAATATTCACGGAAAAGACATAGCCATTGACGGTATACAAGCCGCTGAAGCCTTGCTGGAAGAAGGAGGCCAGCAGGGATGTATTGTCGGCGGGCTGGTTGGCCACATCGATTACGCCTTTCTCATCGATCCAATACTCGCCCACATCAAAGTAGCCGTTCGTTTTGGTGATACCGTACCATTGATTCTTGACGGCAGTTTTGCCGCTGTTGATGTAATAGTAATGCCCTTCGTACAGTACTACGCCGGCATATACAGGTTCACCGTCGATATAGTACCGAATTTCTCCGTCCTCGTCCCAACTCAGGCCTTCCTTGGATGTCGGGGACGCGCCCGGATCAGATTTAGACGTCCGGTCAATCACACCGTTCTCGTCAATCCAATACTCACCGACATCAATGAGGTCGTTTGTTTTGGTAATCCCATACCACTGATCCTTGACAGCCGTTCTGGAGCTGTTGATGTAATAGTAATGCCCTTCGTACAGTACTACGCCGGCATATACAGATACACCATCGACATAGTAACGGATTTCTCCATCCTCATCCCAACAAAGGCCATTCTTGCTGGTCTCGGGCACAACAATGTATCCGTCTTTGCTGATCTCATAGGTCCCTGCCGGAATATACCCGTTGGTGTATGCGTCTCCAATCTCATATAGGCCCTCGGGGGGGATACGGCCGCGGCTGTTGACATACCGCAGCCTGCCATTCTCAATGATAACGCCCAGGTGCTGAGGAATTCCGTCCTTCACGTACACGTCGTATTCCTCGTTGTCAACATTCACATGGATTTTGCCCTGTGCCAGCTCGCCGCATTGGGCGCATGCATAAATACCCCGGAAGGTGCGGTAATATGAATGCTCGTTATGCGTCTCGGCATAATCGGGATCATCGGTGTAGTACTTGGCTACCACCGTAATGATGCGGTCCGCAGCGTCAATGCTGTATATACGCCATGTTCCGTTGGAAGATTGCAGAACACCGTTCTCATCCAACTGGGGGGGGACCGACGGAATGTCGTAGGATGCGTCCTCGACTGTATATGTGCGAGTTGCGTATACCGTACCGGCTGCCTTATCGGTTTCATCCTTGTAGAAGTTGACCTTGTAGGCAACCAGTTTGCAGCGGGCATACACGGTGATGCTTTCCCCGGTCAGCTCATAATCCGGCCAAACATACTCGTACAGCACCATTCCGGCATCCATATAGTTGAAAACAGAATGGAGGCTGTTTCCCTTAATAATGGGGAGTTCCGGCTCCTCTACTGCTGTGTCACCGTCCTTATATGACACAGTTTTCAAAATCTCACCGTTGCAGATGAAGGTCACGGTAGGATTACTATCCCCTAACTGGTCAGGCTCATCTGCTGCCACACCCATAGACAGGGGAAGAGCAGTCAGCGCCATGCACATGGCGAGCAGCACAACTATTGATTTTTTGAACATAGAAACCTCCTCACATTTCTGATCCGGCACACAGCCGCTACCCTTTCTAAACGGCTTTATTATACCACGTAGGTGAATTGACTTATTGAACTTTTTATGAACAAACAGTAAAAATTATAGATTACTGTCGAAACATGATGCATTTCCCTGATGCTTACAGCCTTGCCGGCTCTCTTTCGGCGGAGACATTCGGTTTTGAGACAACAGCCTATAGGCCGGACAGGAGGTATCAGCCCTTGGGGTGTGTCAGGACGGCACCGCACAAGCCGGGCGGTACATTGGTACCGTCAGAATTGTGCGATGACGCCTTACATGCTGAAAGAATCACGACTCGTCTGTCTCATGCCACGAGACAAGGCGGCGGATGGAGGGATGGTCCCCTTCGGTATAGGTGACGGTCAGCTTTTGCCCGGGACTTATGAGGATCAGGGTCTCGTCCACTGCCAGACTGCCGCGGTATACATAACCGTCATCCGAGGTCAGGTAGACCACGGTTTCTCCGCCTAACACAGCCAGACGTACCTCAGAGACGGTGATGTTGGCGGTGAGGGTACTCTCTGCGGGTTTGACCTGACCTTCCACCAGGCCTTTTTGAATCAGCAAATTCAGATAGGCCGTCTTGGCTTCGGTCTGGGTGGGTCCGGTGGCCACGATGCTGTAATTTTCCACATTGACCAGAGCGTACAGCTTGACTAGTCCGCCATCGTCCTTCAGCACCATGATATAGGTGGCCTGCCCTGACACATTGATGAGGGAGGGGAAGGAGGCCTTGTAGCCCTTTTCCTGCACCTCGCCTTCGGCGGCGCCCATAGCGGAGTATTCCTCTGCACCTACTACGGGATAGTACTTATATTCACCGGTTCTGGCATTTGTAATAATGAAGCCAATATTGGATTCATCTCCGGTGACAGAGGTCACGCCGGTGAAGTACCACACGTCGTCTCCGATGACAATGTACCCAAAGTCATCGGTGGTTTGTTTACAGCCCTGACTGCTCAGCTTGGAGTTCCACCAGCCGCCTGAGAGGGTACCGTACCAGTCATACTTTTCGGAGGCCAGGTAGCCGTCATACACATTGTCGATCCACGCCGGAGCGTCAGCCACAGCATACAGCTGGGAGGAACCGTCACAGGGATTGAACAGGATGACTTCATTCACATCCATAGCTCCGAACAGTCCCACCCGGGCGGTCATGCAGGACACCACGAACCAGGGGTTGCCCTCCTCGTCGATCTCAAAATTGGTGCTGCCAAAGATCTTGGTGGGGTAGGAGAAGCGAAGCTTTCTGTCCAGATCCTCCTCCAGGTAGGCACTGGTCACATACCGGAGGGGCTTTTCAAAGCGGATATATTCGGCGGTGTTGGCAACCGGGTCAACCATGACATACCCGGGTATGCCGGCCTTGGAGTTGTTCAGCCAGCGGAACAAATCCACATATTCCAGATTGGCGACCTTCTTTGGGGTGCCGTGATAGTTGATCTGATTGTAGCTGTAGGACAGCTCGTATTGTGAAACCACGTCTGACAGGGAACCCAGGGCCCTGTTGCCGATGATGCGGGCAGAGTCGGTGTCCATAAGGGAGATATTGGACACAATGTCAGCCTCCGGCATATCCTCGCTGAAGACAGCTTCTCTGACATCGATCACTGAGGCATACCGACGGGCGTTGAAAAAGGAAGAGGAGGCAATACCGCCGATGACAAGCACGGCAGCCGGTACAGCCAGAAGAGCCAGAAATATTTTACTTGCCAATGGCTTTTTGGCGTTGTACCCAGCCGCTTTTCCATGGCCTTTCCGCCTGGATAGGGATGCAAAGTCGGCTCCCAGTCCGGCCACTCCCAGCGGCACGCCGTAGAACAGCATGACAAGTACAAGATAGATCCAAAAACCGGTGCTGTGAACGTTGATAGGAGGCAGAAACAGATAATATGAAATACCTGTCAATGCGGTTCCCACAAGGATAGAGAGCACAATACGGGATTTTTTCATGTGAATATGACTTCCTTTCCTGGATGTTCCTGTATTATATCACAATTATTTTATAATGTCAATAGATTGGATAAAAATTTCTCAAATTTTGATCACCTTTTCGCCTTATTTTGACCGTGATATACACAAATTTCCGGATTCCTTTATATATGATTTGCAATACCGGAGGAAAAGATGCAAAAAAGTTCAATGTCGATTGGTTCACCTGCTCCGCTGCCGTTCCCATTTCCATTTCCATTCTCATTCCCTGTTATCGCCGCTGTATCCGGAATTCCCTGGCCGTGCATCCCACGTGCTGGCGGAAGAGCTTAGAGAAGTAGCATACATCAGGAAGACCTACCGCTTCAGCAATCTGGGACACACTCATGTCTGTATTTTCCAGAAGCAGCTGGGCATGCCGTATGCGGATGCTGTTGATATAGTGGCTGGGTGTCATGCCAAAAGCGTTTTGAAAATATTTGTATACGCTTGACCGCGCGCAATGTAAAACCCGAGCCAGCTCCTCCGCGCTCACAGGACGGGTGTGGTGATTCTCGATATAGTTCTGCAGGATTGCCGTAGTCTCAGATACCTGCTTATAATGAGAAAATAGTCAATAGCTTTTACGTGAACAATGATGTATAATGAAACAAATCAGTTACAGTTCAGCCACCCTCTATAGTACGCTCCCTTTTCCACTGTAGCGTGGGGCGAGGGGCCCCGCGACTGCATTTGGGTTATGTTGGGTGCCATGAACGCCGGTTTTCCGGAAAAGTCATCACGATAAATTCAATACATAATAAATGTATTGAAAGTTCTTTGGGGGTCTGGGCACTCCTCCGTTCCCCGGCTGAACTGT
>CAZQAI010000149.1:1411-4636 GCA_964591305.1 uncultured Clostridium sp. | reverse complement strand
GCCGTAACTACGACATTCAGAAAGGGCAGATTCTGATCGACGGACGGGACATCAGATCCTTCCGGATCGCCTCTCTGCGCCGTCATTTCGGGCAGATGCTTCAGGACGTGTTCCTGTTCTCCGGCACTGTACGCTACAATATCCTGTTGGGCGCCGAGGGAATCTCGGATGAGGAGATCATGGCAGCCTGCCGGTATGTCAACGCCGACCACTTCATTGAAAAGGTACCGTCCGGTCTTGACGAACCGGTACGCGATCGGGGCAACAATTTCTCTGCCGGCCAGCGGCAGCTCCTTTCCTTCGCTCGCACCATCGTACACAAACCGGAGGTCATGATCCTTGACGAGGCCACTGCCAACATGGACACCGAGACCGAACTCCTGATTCAGGATTCGCTTGAAAAGATGATGAACATCGGCACCATGCTGATCGTGGCTCACCGGCTGTCTACCGTCCAACATGCCGACAATATCATTTTCCTGGACCACGGGCAGATCATGGAACAGGGCTCTCACAAAGCCTTGTTGGAGAAAAAGGGACGGTATTACGGGCTGTACATGCTTCAATACGACAAGCAGCGCATACAGGAATCCGTAGAAAAATGAATATAAGGGGGGTTCTGTTTCTAAGAGTCCCCCTTTTTTATGTTCAATTGCGTGTTGTGCAGCATCACCATGCCGCCACAGGATCAATGATCCCGTTCGCCGGTGAAGGACATGCCGCCCGGCAGGCGGCGCAGTATAAGGATTGACACAAGACCTACGACACATCCGCTGATACATCCCGCAAACAGCAGCACCGGCAGGTACCATGCAAGCCGGGGTGTCTCCATCAGAAGTGAGGCACAGGTCAGCTGGGCTATGTTATGTGCGACACCGCCGACGACACTGATCCCCATCGGGGAAAACAGCGATTCTCCGTTTTGTCCGGAGCGATGTGGCAGGGTCAGAAGGATCATCATGCCAAGGCTGATCACGGCTCCGGCCATGCTGTACAGAGCCGATACAATCTGTCCGAACAGCAGAGATGACAACAGCACCCGAACAGAAGTGATCAGAAAAGCATACCGTTTTCCCAGGCGGAAAAGGGCAAAGACTACCACGATATGGCACAGTCCCAGCTTGACACCGGGAATCCCCACCGGCAGCGGTAACATGACCTCCAGCCAGGAAAGCACAAAGGCAACCGCCACAAGCAGGCCGATGAACGCAATCCGGCGGGGTGATGCGTGACATGTCCTTTTCACGGTTCCCTCTCACGCTCCTTCCCTGTTAACTGCACGCCGTCTGGGACAAGGACAGTACGCTCATCCGACACCTGCACCACCAGGTGGCAGGGGAGGCAGACAATGCTCTCCCCCACCTGAGATATCGGGGCATGGTGAACACAGATCAAGTCAGGGCAGGGCGCCTCGGTTACCGACACTTTCCCATTGCGAATCCGAATGGTATGGGTTCCGTATGTGGTGGTCACGATCTGCTCTGCATCACGATCCAAAGGGAGACAGATCACCTCCATGCCATCGCATGTGACGATGGCTACCCGCCCAACGGGTGACAGGAGCCGGAAGCCCAACCACAGGAGCAGTGAAAGCAACAGAATGCCGGCTACAAGGCACAGATCAGCTCTTCTTGTGATTCTACCCTTCACCGTCTGCCCCTCCTTTCTCGACTCTGCCGTCCGGCATGACCCAGATCGCATATGCCCCGGGAAAGACAGACAAAACCTCCATCCCCTCCTCCCGTGATAAAAGGAAAAGGGCGGTACTCAAGGCATCGGCCAACGCTGTGCTGTCATAGATTCCATCCGCCAGTGCGATATCCTCATGTGCAGGTACGCATACCGTAACAGAAAGGTACCGGTCTCCCGGATAAAGGGTATCCGGGTCTATAAGATGGTGATACCTGACTCCATTCACTGAAAAGCTACGCTGATCCACGCTACTGGTCACCACGCTTGCGTCATCACAGGGCAGTGTACACAGAGAAAGAGCCTCATTCTGCACATCCCGGACGCCCACCTGCCAGCTCTCGCCGTCCCGATTGTGCCCTAAGGCCAGCACATGACCGCCCAGATTAAAAAGGAGACCGGATATGTCCCCCTTCTCCAACCATGCCTCCGCCAGCTCCGCCACACGGGCCGCCGCATATCCCTTCGCGATGGCCCCCACATCCAAGGAGGCTTCGGGGTCGGTCAGATAAACGGTGCCCTTGTCCCGGTCGATGACCAGACTATCCGGATCAATATGATCTGCGGCGGCGGTCAGGACATCCATATCCGGCACATACCCGCCGTTTTCGCGGGCAGCATGCCAAAGCGACAGCACAGCGCCTAAGTTGATATTGACCTTACCATTTGACAGCTCGTACACCGCTCTCCCCAGGGTCAGCAGATCGATAATGTCCTGCGACACAGCAACCGGAGTGCCATTCCCTGCTCCTTCATTGACTGTTTTGAGATTATGGATCCCGAACCAGTCATGGTAGATGTCAAACTGACGGTGCAGATCCTGGATCAGGCCGTGAATGTCAGTCATAACCTGCTCAGCCTTCTCCCGACTTGCGGACACTACCTGAAGGGTCAACACAGTGTCGAAAGCGTCCAGGTAAGTGGCCGTATACAGCATCGGTGCGGCGCAGGAGGTGCCTATCAACGGAAAAGAGGCCCCCAAAAAAAACAAAGAAAGGAGGGCCGCACAAAGGCGTACACGAATGCATCCCTGTTTCATCATATACGGCTCCTTTCCCCGGAGGTGGATGAAAATATACGGTGATCAGGCCTATTTGCCTGCAGAGCTGATAACCTCGTACGGGCAGATGATCACATGAGCCGGGCACTTGGCCACGCAGGCGCCGCAATGCGTACATAAGGACTGGTCAATGTGCGCGATATGATTGGTTACAGTCACAGCCCCCACCGGGCATACCTTGGCACATATTCCACAACCGATGCACCCCGCGGCACACATATCACGGACTGTCTTTCCCTTCTCCTGGGAGAAGCACCGCACAGCACAAGTGGCATCGGCAGGTATCAAATCAATCAGGTGGTTGGGACAGACAGCCACACACCTGCCACAGGCATGGCAGCGCTCCGGGATGACCTCCGCACGTCCATTCACAAGGCGGATAGCCTCATACTCACAGACCCTGGTGCAGGACCCGAGACCTGTGCATCCGTAGGCGCAGGCCTTACTGCCCCGACCGGGAACCAGTGCGACACGGG
>CAZQAI010000149.1:0-1401 GCA_964591305.1 uncultured Clostridium sp. | reverse complement strand
AGTATCTGTAAATAAACTCCGTGTTATCACAGGAGCCGGAGCATTTGACAAAGGCGACCTTGCGTACCGATGCTACCGCCTCGACCCCCAGGATGGCAGCGATCTCAGCGCCTGTCTGATCCCCTCCTACCGGGCAGGCATTAGGAGCAGCTTTTCCGTCAGCAATGGCTTTGGCCAACCCATCACAGCCGGAATATCCGCATCCACCGCAGTTGTTGCCGGGCAGGCAGGCTCGGATGGCGGTCTGGCGCTCATCTGTGGGAACTGCCAGCAGCTTGCCAGATATGCCCAAAAAGATGCCTACGATCAGTCCTACTCCGGCGACAAGCCCGGCTGCTATCGCCATGGCGATCAATTGTTCTCTTGACATAAAATACCCCCCTCAGGCCAGCGCCTTGAAGCCAAAGAAAGCGATGGCCATCAACCCGGCTGTCAGCAGGGTTATGGGCATGCCCCGGAAAGCCTTGGGTACTGGGTTGTGCGCAGTCTTCTCCCGGATTCCGGCCAGCACCAGAATGGCCAAAGCAAAGCCACACGCCGTACCAAAGCCGGAGAGCACAGACATACCAATGCTCAGATCCTTTTGTACATTGGTCAGAGCGACACCCAGCACCGCGCAATTGGTGGTAATCAGCGGCAGGTACACACCCAATGCCCGGTAGAGGGCCGGGCTGAACCGGCGCAGAATCATCTCAACGAACTGTACCAGAGCGGCGATGATCACAATGAACACAATGGTATTGAGGTAGGTCAGATCATATCGCAAAAGCACAAACCGGTACAGACAGGCCGTCACAGCCGATGAGACTGTGATCACGAAAACTACGGCAGCACCCATTCCCAATGCGGTCTTGACTTGTTTGGACACACCCAGAAAAGGACACAGCCCCATGAACTGGCTGAGCACCACATTGTTTATCAGCATTGTGGTCACAAGGGTCAGCAGAATGGAGGTAAAATCACTCATGATGGGCGTTCTCCTTTCCGTCAGATGACGCCAATGTCTCCCTGAGGGACGCTGTCTCCGCGTCCTTTGCACCGTACACCTCGAAGGCCTTATCCTCCGTCACAGCGACGCGATCTCTCGTGAGAGCGGCTGTTCTGTTTTTTTCCGCAGCGGCAGCCCTTGCCTTCTCGGCAGCCTCCGCTTTTGCCCGGGTGGCTTTTGCTCTCTCTGCATCACGATCATCTGCCACAGCCCGATGATTGGCTTCGCCACAGGCTCCGACACAGTGGAGGCAGTCCCCGCCACAGGCAATGGGCGGATGCGCCTGATTGGTAGCGCTGGGCGCTTTTAATTTATTCTGAAGGGCCGTCAGACCGGCCAGGACAAAGAAAGCACCGGGAGCAAGAATAAAAATGGAAACGGGTGACAACCGTTCGGGAGTCACCCTGATACCA
>CAZQAI010000148.1:0-4654 GCA_964591305.1 uncultured Clostridium sp. | reverse complement strand
CTTTAAGGGCCCCTCTAAAAATTCTCTAAAGTATTGACAAGAAGGACAAAATATGGAAGGATAGAAATGGCGGTGTCTGGTCCTTTGAAAACTGTACCTGTCCCCGATATACAACGCCTGATGAAAAAGGGAATATCATTTTGGATTACTGCTATTTTGTCCAATGAGATGGACGCGTCATGCGTCTGTGCTAAAAGCGAAAAACCGGCATACGCCTTAAAGAAAAATCAGATGAGAGTGGAAAATTGTATGTAGAGGGGACATTAACCAAGCAACCTTGCAGTTTGGTAAAGTCGGGCAGCCAAATAAATGGATTACTTTTTATGCCTTATTAGCAGAAAAGTATAAAAAGGTGTAGACAATTCCACGGAGCTACCCAACTCAGGTCCATTCGCAAATGCAGAATCACACGAAATGACGTGTTCCGCTGACACATCCACAGCAACCATGTAAAAAAAGAAAGCCTCCTGCTGCAGAGCTTGAAAAACTGCAACAGGAGGCTACATTTGTGCGGACAGGGGCCAGGCTTGCGGACACCGTATGGCAACGACACATCGATCTGACGTACAGTATGCCCACAGTCTCGTGCGCCGCATACGTGGGTTGCCAGAAAATGTTGTGCTTTACCTGATCTCTACATTCACTCTTTTTGCACAGTTAGCAGAGGCAGCTTTGATGACTGTGCGGATGGCTTTGGCAATACGCCCATGACGGCCAATGACCATTCCCATATCATCAGGTGCAACACTCAATGTAAGGGTGATGGTATCATCGGTCTCCTCGGTGCAAACCTTGACCTCATCCGGACTGTCCACAATAGCGGCCGCTATGTCGTGCAGAGTTGTTTGAAGTTCTGCCATGCTTACATTCCCCGACAAGCGGTCATTCCATGATGCCGTTCTTCTTGAACAGTGCCTTGACCGTCTCAGTAGGCTGGGCACCTTTGGCAATCCAAGCCTTGGCCTTGTCGGCATCCAGCTTGACATCTGCCGGAGTGGTTAAGGGGTTGTAGGTGCCGATGGTGTCGATAAAACGACCGTCACGGGGGTAGCGGCTATCGGCCACCACCACACGGTAGCAGGGAGCCTTCTTGGCACCGATTCTGGTGAGTCTGATTTTAACCATGATTTTGTTCCTCCAAAAATGTTCTGCTTTTATAGCTTCGCCCGACGATATGTCAGAACGGAAGTTTCATGCCTTTTCCGAAGCCGCGTCCCCGCTTGCCGCCGGAACGTCCCATATCTGAGAGCTGCTTCATCATTTTCCTGATCTGATCAAATTGTTTGAGCAGCTTGTTGACTTCCTCCACTGTGGTGCCGCTGCCAGCCGCGATTCGGCGTTTCCGCGACGCATTGAGCAGGGTGTCGGGACGACGGCGTTCCTCGGCGGTCATGGCCCGGATGATGGCCTGCTGATGGGCCAGGGCCTTTTCGTCTATTTGGGCATCCTTGAGGGCGCCGGGCTTTATGCCTGGAATCATGCCGGCAATCTGGTCAAGAGAACCCATTCCTTTGAGTTGTTCAAACTGATCCAAATAGTCATCCAGCGTGAAGGTGGACTGACGGATCTTCTGCTCCAGTTCAGCCGCTTTCTTTTCATCGAACTGCTGCTGGGCTTTGTCGATCAGGGTGAGGACATCGCCCATGCCTAAAATGCGGTTGGCCATACGATCCGGGTAGAATGGCTCGATGGCGTCCAGCTTCTCGCCCACGCCAACAAATTTAATAGGCTTGCCGGTGACATATCGGATGGACAGGGCGGCACCACCACGGGTGTCTCCGTCCAGCTTGGTCAGGATGACGCCGGTAATGTCCAGCAGATTGTTGAAGGTCTCGGCCACATTGACGGATTCCTGACCGATCATGGCGTCCACCGTCAATAGGATTTCGGTAGGCTTTACCTTGTCCTTGATGTGGATCAGCTCATTCATCAAAGCCTCATCAATCTGTAGCCGGCCGGCAGTGTCAATGAACACCATGTCATATCCCTTTTGTTCTGCCAGCCTGACGCCCTCAGTTGCAATCCGGACCGGATCTTCCTTGTCTCCCATCTGGAAGACCGGAATGTCCAACTGAGCACCCAGCACCTCCAGCTGCTTGATTGCGGCGGGGCGGTAGACATCGCAGGCCACCAGCAAGGGGTGCTTGCCCTGCTTCTTATACATGCCAGCCAATTTTCCCGCATGAGTGGTCTTACCGGCACCCTGAAGGCCGACCATCATAATGATGGTGGGAGGCTTGGAGGCGATCTCCAATTTGGACTGGGAACCACCCATGAGACGGGTCAGCTCCTCATCCACAATCTTGACGATCTGCTGACCGGGTAGCAAAGATTCCATGACCTCAGTGCCGACGGCTCGTTCGGACACAATCCTGACAAAATCTTTCACCACCTTGAAATTGACATCGGCCTCCAGCAGGGCCAGTTTGATCTCCCGCATGCCGGCCTTGACATCGGCCTCGGTGAGCTTGCCTTTATTTTTGAATTTTCTGAATGCGTTGTCCAGCTTTTCGCTCAGACTTGAAAACATGGCCATGGGGAAGCCTCCTTTCATGGCTGTGTGACATGGAAACGGGCAGAATGTGCGGTGGAATGACACAGAAGGAATCAATGACCGCAAGCGGCAGGGCCACAGACCATTCAAAAAGAGAGACGGCAGAATCACTCCGCTCCTGCCAGAGAAGCCAAAACACGAATCTCCTCGCACAGGGCAGGGGAAATGTCATGGCCGACAGACCGGCAGAGTGCCAGCGCCCGGTCAGCATGCGCCTTTGCTGCGGCACAGCGGCGGAACAGCCCCAGCTTTTCCTCATAAAAGAACAACTCAGCCTCTGTTTTTTTGACCGTCTCCCGGACGGCTTGCCTGGTGATTCCCAATTGCACGGCAATCTCACCAAGCGATAGGTCGTCGTTATAATACAGATCCATCATCTCCCGCCGTCGCTCGGGGAGAATGTCACGGTAAAAGTCCAGAAGATAACCGATCTCAAGATTCTTTTCAAACATGATGTAGCCCCGTTTCATTCGGCTGACATGCCTGCGTATGGTGTAAAGCAAATTGCTTTACAATTATAGCACACCTGATGACGTTTGTCAAGAGGATTTTCATAAAATACACGGAAATCAATTTTCAATAGTGAATTCCCAAAGTAAATTCCACGCCCTTCCTACTGTGGAATTTACTTTGGGAATTCACTTACATGCAGCTTTTTACACCGAAAAGAAAAAATCAGTTGACAAAATCGCCGTTTTATGGTATGCTATACAGATGGAGATCACCTAAATAAGACGGAAGGGAATCACCTGCATATGAACACAGGAAATCAACAGTGTCCTTTGCGTGGAAACGCGGTGGTAGGGCAGTCAGGCGGGCCGACGGCGGCTATCAATGCCACCCTAGCCGGCGTCATCCGGGGCGTCATGGCGGAGAGAGAACGGGGCGGTATGATCCGCACGTTGTATGGAATGCGAAACGGAATCGACGGCTTTCTCCGGGGACAACTGTCCGATTTGGATTCCCTTTTTGATCCGGCTTGCGGCGGCTCCGCTGAAGCATGGGAGACTTTGACACTTACCCCTGCCGCCGCTTTGGGTTCCTGCCGTCGACGTCTGCCGACTCCCGGATCACAAGAGGAGACAGAGGTGATGAGCCGCCTGTTGGATGTATGCAAGGCTCATGATATCCGCTACTTTTTTTATATCGGCGGAAATGACTCCATGGATACAGCGGCCAAACTGTCAGCTTATACTGCCTCTTGCGGCTACAGCATGCGGGTAATTGGCATTCCAAAGACCATCGACAATGACCTGGAAGGCACCGATCACACCCCCGGTTTTGGATCGGCCGCTAAGTATGTTGCTGTCACTGTGCAGGAGATTCTGCTGGATACCGCCGTATATATCATGCCTGCTGTGACTGTGGTGGAGATCATGGGTCGGGATGCCGGATGGCTGACGGCTGCCTCGGCTTTAGGCCTAGCGGTCGGCGTCGGGGGGCCTGATCTGGTGTACCTGCCGGAGAGAAGCTTTGATTTCGACGCTTTCTATGAGGATGTGGCCGAGGCGCTGACTCATCATCCCCATGTGGTAGTGGCTGTGTCGGAGGGCCTACGTTGTGCCGATGGCTCCTATGTGGGGGAGCGGATCCAGAGCGGATTGGTGGATGCTTTCGGACACCGGTACCTGGCCGGTACCGGCAAGGCATTGGAGCAAGCCATCAGGGAGAGATTTGGTTGTAAGGTTCGCTCGGTGGAATTGAATCTTCCTCAACGGTGCGCCGCCCACCTTCTGTCTGCTCAGGACATTGAGGAATCATTGGCAGTGGGTACATCCGCTGTGAATGCCGCTGTGGGCGGTGCCAGCGGCGTCATGATGTCCATATACCGTACATCTGATACTCCTTATGCCTACACGATCGGATATAAGGAGCTTTCCGCAGTTGCCAACCAAACCCGCCGGGTACCCGATGACTTCATCAACACCCGAGGCAATCAAGTAACCGATGCCTGCCTTGCCTACCTGTTTCCGCTCATCCGGGGCGAACGCTATCCGGCCTATGAGGGCGGCCTGCCTAAGTACTTTGTCATTCCGTGAATGATATACCGAACATAAAGAAAGAGGTAATTCTTGATATGAATACGTCCAGCAATCGCTC
>CAZQAI010000147.1:0-4668 GCA_964591305.1 uncultured Clostridium sp. | reverse complement strand
AGATCAGCGAGAGGATGGTGGTCTTTCCCGACCCGGTCGCCCCCACAAAGGCCACGGTTTGTCCCGCCTTTACATGGAACGAGACACTCTTCAGCACCCATTCATCAGGCTTGTAAGCAAACCAAACATCCCGGAACTCAATGTCCCCGCTTATATGCTCCACGTCAGTGGCATCCGGTTGGTCCACAATCTCCGGCTTCATGTCCAGCACAGTGAATACCTTTTCAGCTGAGGCCATGGCAGACTGCAGCCAGTTGAACTGCTCAGCTAAAGACTGAATGGGATTGTAGAACTTGGAGATGTACAGGTAAAACGATACCACAATCTCTGAGGTCATGGTCTGTCCCATAAAGGTCACATCTCTGATGTATCCCCGCCCTCCGAGGTAAAACAGGCACATCACAGAGGATATGTACAGCATGTACACCATAGGACGAAAAACGCCGAAAACCAATATCTGATCCCGCTTGGCCTTTCCCAAAGTCCGGTTGCGTTTGTTGAATTCCTCTTTCTTCTTATCCTCCCGGTTGAAAGCCTGGATGACCTTCATGCCGGACAGATTTTCTGACAGGAAGGTATTGATGTCAGTGGTTCCGTCCTTCACACGCCGGTAGGCCCGACGGGAAAATTTGCGGAATATGGCGGTGAACAGTACGATGAAGGGCACAAAGCAAAGTACCATCAAGGTCAGCGTGTAATTGAGAATCAGCATGGCGGCCAGAACGCCGAGAATAATGAAGGCATTCTTCACCAGGTTGACCAGAATGTTGGTAAACATCATGGAGATAGCCCCGGTATCGTTGGTCACGCGTGTGACCAGCTTGCCCACTGGGATGCTGTAGAGTTGATTGTGCGACAGGCTTTCGATGTGCGAGAATACATCCTCGCGAATCGCCGACATGATCTTCTGTCCCGTTTTCTGGAGCACAATAGCCTGCACATAGGTGCATATCAAAGACACAATCAGTATACCGATATAAATCAGCACCATGGACAGCAGGTAAGCCATTTCAAAATCGTTCTTGATGGTTTTTTCGATCATTCCGATCAGCAAAGGAGAGAGAACATCATAGGCAATAGAAAAGAGCATGACCAGCAGAATCAGCAGGAAAGACCGTTTGTAGGGTTTAGCATATTGCAGAAGACGGCGGATGATGTCGGTATCCTTCATGTTCCGATCAAATCCCAAGCTTTCCTTTTTGCCTTTGATCAAAAGGTAGGTGATCAGAAAAACGGCGGACATGACACCCACTATGGCTCCCACTACGAGTAAGGGAAAATACTCATGCATGGGTGCTCACCTCTTCTCCTTGATCGGGTAAGGCTGTACTCGATTGATTTTCATCCTCCAGTCGCTGAAGGTCCACCATAGCCCGATAAGCCGGGCAGTCAGCGTACAGCGTGTCATGCGTTCCAACGGCCAGAATTTTTCCTTCATCGATCAGAATGATTTTGTCCATGTCCTTAACGGTGGATATGCGGTGTGCCGTGAGAATCGTGGTCATCCCCTTGCGCAGTGTTTTCAGATTGGACAGGATGGCCTTTTCCGTTTTTACGTCAACCGCAGAAACCGCATCGTCCAGAATCAGGATAGGGGCTTGCTTCATGATGGCACGTGCAATGGAAATGCGCTGTTTTTGCCCGCCCGAGACGGTCACGCCACGTTCACCCAGCATGGTGTCATACTCATTGGCAAATTCCATAATGTTGTCGTGCACACCCGCCATTGCGGCGGCTTGTTTGATCCGATCCGAATCGGAACGATCCGAATCAGAAGCGAAAGCGATATTATGAGCAATGGTGTCAGAGAACAGAAAGTTATCCTGCGGCACATATGCAATATAGTTGCGCACTGCATGGATGGGTATGTCATTGACATCATACCCGTCCAGAAAGAGAGTCCCGTCGGGAACATTGTAGGTACGTAGGAGCAGATCAACCAGGGTGGTCTTCCCGGCGCCTGTTTTGCCAATGATGCCGACACGCTCTCCTGCCTGAATGTGAAGGGACACATCGTTCAGCACATCGTAGGTTCCTTCCGGAAAGCGGAAGGTCAGGTGCCTGAATTCGATGTCCCCTGTCAGAGGGGCCGGTTCTGTTACGTCTTCCCTGTCTACCACATCGGCCTTGGCATCCAAAAGCTGACCGATCCGATGGAGGGAGGCCCTGCCCCGGGAGCGCATCTCGATCAATTCGGACACTGCCATGATGGGCCAGACAATGGCGGTAAAATACCCAATGAATTCTACCAGTTGTCCGGCATTGAAAACATTTTTGTGAACCAGGTAGCCACCATACCCCAAAATGACGCAGACGACAGACTCAACGAACAGCGTGACCAGGATGTGAAGGAGGGTAGAGGCCCGGACATAGTCCACGTTGACGCGTTCGTTCTCCCTGTTGAGTTTGCGGAAATGCATAAGCTCCACTGTTTCCTTGACGAACGCCTTGATGACGGCAATCCCGGAGAAATTTTCCTGAGCAAAATCCGACAGGGAAGAAAAGGCCGCTTGCCGGACATCCCATTTCTTTTCCAGATAATGCCCTACAATCGCAGATATAATCAGTAAAAAGATCATAGGAATCATAGAAAAGAGAGTCAGGCGTGGGTGCATGAGAAACATTTTGTACAAGGCCATGATCCCGAGAAACAGGGCATCCGCAAACATCAGAATGCCTGAGCCAAAGCAGTCCTGTACGGTTTCCAAGTCGTTGGTGTACAAGGCCATGAGATCTCCCACCTTGTTGACCTGATAATACTGCTGTGACAGCGTACGGCTGCGGTCGAACATGCGTTCCCTCAGGCTGATCTCGACCCGGAGTCCGGAGCCGAAAAAGCAAATACGCCATATGAACCGCCCTAATACCATGCATAAGATGATGACAAGCATGGGCAGGCAGACGCTGTCCAGTAAAAAGTCCATGTCAAAAGGGACAACCTCCCCTGATCCCAAGGTGACTGTACCGTCGTTCATACCGTTAATGACCATTTGGTACATACCCGGTACCATGAGTTGCGCATAATCCACTGCAATCAACGCCACAAGGCCCAGCAGCAGCAGCGGGAGGTATTTCAGATAGTAACGATTGATGTGTTTTCCAAAAAGCATTCGTATACCTCTTGAAATAGTTTGGATGGGTGTACGTATTTCCTGTTATGTTCCCATACAGGAAAACAGGCCAAAGTGTACACACGACACGGCATGCACGCTTTGGCACAGCTTATCCTTTGTATGTTTCAATGGATTATTTAATGTATGTTTCAATAGATTATTTGACTCTGCGGGAGAGAGGGACGATGAGGTTAAGGACAAGGCAGAGCACAGTCAAAGCTGCACCGGACAACGTGCAGACGGGAGCCACCAGCGACGGAAGTTTAAACAAAGGCGCAGCAGTCCCCCACTGGGACATGCCGAACCATAAGAGAGCGAAAGAGATACTGTTGAGCAAGGCCCGCAGGAGCAAGGCCAGATTTTTCCCTACACTGCCTCCGTGCGTAAATTCATTGGATCGCGCCATGATGTGAGCCCTCCTTACATACTTACAAGCATCAGGACACCCAGTCCTGCCTGTACGAGCAGAGACAGCCATGCGGTAACAGCAAAATGAAACTTGGTGACAGGATTGGTCTTGTGCCGTAACAGGTACATACCGATCATGGCGCCGACTGCACCGCCGAAGGTGGTCAGAGACAAAAGCACAATCTCCGGAATGCGGCTGCTCCCCTCCCGGGCGGACTTGTTTTTGTCAACAGCAAAGCAGATGAGTGTCACAAGGCTCATCACGCTGAGGAGCGTGAAGTAAACGGTGACTTTCATGAGTACCTCCTGATCAAACAGAATATGAAACAGCAAGGAGCAGCCGCTCAGTATTGGACGGTCAATCCCGGATCGATGATATCCAGCACACGGCGACGCAGGATGAAGTAGTAGTTCCGACGTACAAGGTAGAGGTTTTCCCCTTCCCGGCGGGCGGTGAAGTAAGGCCCCCGCCCGCCTAGCCCTTCAGATGAGAGGGTGTGGGGGGATACCATGATGACGGCACACCCTTCCCGGGCAGCCATGTCACGGGCAGAGCGGACAAAGAAAGGATCCTCCTTGAAGGATATTTCGTCTGACGGCACCATGATGTGAATATGTTTACCCGCCAATGCTGATCGCATCCTGCGGTTAATCCGCCGTGTACGAAGCAACCCAACCAGAAAGACGATGGCGGACAGGAAGGCAAGCACAGGCAGGACAATGACAGACACCATGGAAATGGCTGTCACAGTCAGTACGACAGTGGCAATCGACACAATGGTACGCACCAGTCTGAATTTTCGAAAATAGCTGTATATACGTTGGAAAAGCCGGTAGATATAGGAGGAGGCGATGATTCGGGTCAGATACCCGACAAAAGTACGTTTGGAAAAGGCTTCCACCCGGGCGGTGGAATTGTGCAGAAGGCGGGAGGAGATGGGCTCATCGGCCTTGGCTTTTCGATTGACCAGCGGCAACGCCGGGGAGGAGACGGTCTGACTCTCCAACTTTTTCTGCGTCTCGTTCAATTGGCGGCGGAGACGGATGTTTTCCTGCCGCAAACGGACAGCCTGCCGTTGTTCCTTTTCCAGACTGCGTCTCAGGAGACGCACTTCCTGCTGTGTCACAGCCTTGCGTCTATTATGTT
>CAZQAI010000146.1:0-4690 GCA_964591305.1 uncultured Clostridium sp. | reverse complement strand
GACTGAGATCACCCATATTCGGGATGGGCACCTGTACGCTTGGGGGACGTTCGGCTCCGAGGGTGTAAGCTACATTCTGTCCCGTCTGGCCGCCATACAAAAGCAAAAGAAAGCATCCGCTGAGAGCGGAAATCATTGAATCAGGAGAATCATGATGATGAAAAGAAACGCAGTAAACGGACTTGTCGGCCTTGTTCTGTGCCTTACGCTTGTCCCTGCGGGCTGTTTGCCCGCTGCGGCGTACACGACCCCTCGGTCATGACCTTCGGTGTGCAGGCTCTGGTGGGTATCATCATTGCCGCCGACGCTGTCCTGTTTGTCTGGTGGCGCAAGGTCAAGCATAAGGTTTCCAAAACACTTCACATTGACGAGAACGCAGGCAAAGAGGGTGAGGAAGATATCGTGGTTCATGATGACAGCGTCGTTACCGGTGACAGCTACGTTAAAACTCCCGATGCCGACTCCCATACCGAAGGCTCACAGGACAATCAGAACCACTCCGCCCCCGAAGCATAAATTACAACACAGGAGGAATCGCTCATGAGCGTGAACGAGAATGCTTTTTACTACAATGACAAATATTACCTTCTCCCTGCTGACTGTGCGAATATAGAGGACCTTATCAGGAAGCACGGGGATGGCAAGCCCTTTCCGGCTGTATGCCTCAAGGAAAAGAAATGTCAGGCTCCGTACTTCATTTCCGAATATGCCAAGGAAACCAACTGCCGCATAAAAAAAGGGGCAGCCGTATTTCCCTGTCAGGTGGAGCTTCTGACAAGGTCCGCCTATGATCAACGCCTGTTGACTGTCATCAAAAGCCATTGCCCCGGCTGTCCGAATTTTTATGATGGCTCAGTGGATGGGCATCATGAGGGAATATCCCTTGATGGTGACTGCTTTGACCGGGACGAGGCGGAGGACGACAGCCACGATCATGCCTATGTCAATGTCTGGATCAAGAATTTCGTGAAAGCATTCTCCACACTGAATCTGGAGAAACTGATCGATAAGGGAAAGTATGCTGAGGCCGCAAGAAAATTCTCAGATGCGCTTGAGAATACCGCACTGGTGTCAGCGTCTCCGGTATTGGCGGGCAAAACAGAGGGCGGACAGTACTGTCTGACCTTTACCTCTCTGATGGCGGACAGGGATGCCCTGATTATGGAGCACCTGTTCATGTTGCTTTCCAAGAAATACGGTAAGACTTGGGCCTTCTTGCCCGGCATTCCGCAAAACTTTAAGATTCGGGACAAGAATTGCCCTCCGCGGACGCCTCCTCTGGGTATTTCCTTCACGTATGATGAGGAGGCCATATGCAAACTTTCTTTACAGGTGTACGCCAGAGAAGGAGAAGAGACCGGCACATACCTGTGGATGTGTATTCATTACGGAGAGGTGGAGTTCCGGTCGGCCTGCGGAGAATTCGAGATGATATCCGTTGCCGAGGATCAGGACCTGCCGGAGAATCTTCTTGCTCCGGACGATCCTTCCATTCTTAAGGCCATGGAGACTTTCTATGAAACCGCTCTCTTTGATGCAGCCTATCCTCCCGTCTATGTCAGGGTGACCTCTGATGATCCTGAACCTTCCGAGACGGGTGATAATATCTGGATACATACTTTACGTGACTATCGTCTTGGCAACAATTTTACGATCCCCTATTGCCACGGTGAACGCCCCTACAAGCTATGGGACGGGGACGACATGTTCTCCTATATGGGCTTCCCCGTAGCCTGCGTGTCCTTCTCATCACTTCCTCTTGACTTAACCCAACCGGACACCGCAGAAAGCGAAGCATGTCAGCGAGACCTCGCCATACTTGAGAAGTTCGATGAAAAAGGCCTGGCTTTGAAATTGGCTCAAGGCATCCACTTCGGGCATCTGAATGTATTTTTCCTGGTACTGAATCTGCGGGAATTCCTTGTTGAGATCCGACACATGTCTCCCCTGTTTATTCGTTGGCCGGCAGAATTGTCTGTCTTTACCAAATCTGGAAAGAACGGCGGCCGCTGGAAGCTGAATTTTGAAATGAACAAGCTGGAAAGTGAGAAACAGCTGCTCGCCGGGTTGATTCAGAATGAGGACAGCAGCGCCTCATAAGGCAACGCCTCATAAGGCAACGCCTCAGAAGGCAACGCCTCATAAGACAACGCCTCATAAGACAACGCCTCATAAGACAACGCCTCAGAAGGCAACGCCTCAGAAGGCGGCGCAAAATGACAAGCTCCCTTTCCGCATGCTCCGGTTTTTCTCGCTTTTCGCATAAAGACTGCCTCCCTTGCGCAGAATACTGTCAAAGTATATACGCAAGGGAGGCCATTTTTATGGACATGAGTCAAGATACCTATAAGAAATATGCCGACGCTCGGGCGCCAAAATCCCCATTATGGAAAAACTGCCTGCGAGCCTTCTGGGTCGGGGGACTGATCTGCACCATGGGACAGGCTCTCCTACAGCTGTATACCGATGTATGCGGTCTCGACAAGGGTGACGCGGGGACTCTTTGTTCCGTGACCTTGGTCTTTTTAGCCGTGGTTCTGACTGGGTTCGGCATTTTTGACAACATCGCCAAGTACGCCGGAGCCGGGACCCTGGTTCCCATCACTGGGTTTGCCAATGCCGTTGTGTCCCCCGCCATCGATAGCCGCTCCGAGGGGCTTGTACTGGGTGTGGGCGCCAAAATTTTCACGGTAGCCGGGCCGGTCCTTCTCTACGGTACTCTGACCGGAGCGGTATACGGAGTGATCTACTGGGTCTGCGGTCTGTTTAGTTAATAGCCCTGGGAGAACAACACAGCGGGCTTAAGACCTCTTTCCCCAAGCTGCCGGATCAGCCTGTCGGGCGACAACACAGCAGACATCCACCCCATAGTAAGCGAGAAGGCGAGCTGCCCCCTCTGTGATCCGTTCCCCACACACGACAAGAGGCACAGCCGGCGGGCAGGCCAGCACCATGTCGGCCAGGATCCGCCCGACGGCGCAGGACAGCGGGACTGTTTCCCGTGGGGCATACAAGACCTCCCGGGGTGTTAACACCGTGACCGGGCGTTGATCCGGTGTAAATCCCGGCCTCGGAGGACAAGCCCGCCGGCGTGGGACGGAGGTCAGGGCCGCCTCAAGTCGTTCGAGATCACGTTCGTCTGTGTCCGTGGTCATCATGAATACGGTATAGTCGGGATCGGCAAACTCACACTCAATCCCCTCTTCACGCATGAGAGTCGCCAGTTCCTCGCCTGTATACCCGAATCTTCTGGCGGCTACCGTAAGCTTGATCGGCTCGTCCCCCACGGTCTCATATCCATATTCGTGCAGGTTTTGTTTCAGTCGGTCGATGCGGTTGCACAGCCGGTGAAGTTGCTCAGGGTACCCATCAGACAGCATGCGGTTGACGGCATCCAGCGATTGCAGGATCAGGTAGGATGGGCTGGTGGAGCCGAACATGGCCATCGCCTCCCGGGCCCGCTCGACGCACAAGGAACCGGCGGAGGGGGCCACATGGAGATAGGCACCGCCTGTCAACGCAGACAGCGTTTTATGGGCGGAATCACAGCACATGTCAGCGCCTTCATCCATAGGATGCCGGGAAGGCTGCAGGAACCGTCGGTAAGCCCCATGAGCATTGTCCACAACAAGCAAAACACCATGCCGGTGGCAAACTTCCGCAAGAGCAGCCACCGGAATCGTCTGCCCCAGATAGTCCGGCGTGGTCAGATATACGGCAGTCACACGGCCCTGCTCTGTCCGCTCCCATCCGGTCAGAGTCTTGTCCAGTCCCTCTGGCATGATATGGAAGGAAAGGTAACTGAGCCCGCCGCCGTCATCCTCCTCCGGCCACAGCCAACGTACATCGATATCCAACAGGGCCACTCCGGACACAAAGGTCCTATGGGCATTTCGCCCGGCAGCGATCACAGCCCCCTTACCCTGTGACCGCGCGGTCAGCTGTATGAGATACAGCATAGCACGGATACACAGCGAAGAACCTTCCGTGGAATAATAGGTATCGGTGCCGAACAAAGCGCTGGCGTTCCGCTCGCTTTCCCTGATGATGCCATCTGCCTCCCACAGGCTGTCAGCCCCCTGAATCTCGGTAATGTCCATCCGCTCGCAGCCCACATGCGTTCTGCCTTTATGGCCTGGCATATGCAGCCGGACAGTTCCGGAGGCGGCATAATCCCGCACAAAATCACAAATCGGTGTGGTCATTCCGCCTGAGGGGACATGCATCGCAGGCTCCGGAAATCCGGATGGCACCTGCGTCGGGGACGGTGCAGGTTTTCTCTGATTCGGCTGGCATTTCCTTTTGTGTTTCATAAAGATCGGTTCAGGACTCCGTGTCGCCGTCCTCACCGAGGGCACGAACAGCGGCCACCATGATGGCGCACTCCATACGCTTGCGGAACAGCTCACAGCCGTATTTATACACACCCTTCACCGTACCGGTGGCGTGATACGCATTTGCGGCACAGCCGCCGGAGCAGTACAACTTTGCCCAGCAGTCTGCACACTCGGGGCGTGCATATACATTACAGCAGGCGAATTCCTCCTGTACGGCCGTATTGGTGACACCGTCCCACACATTGCCGAGAAGGAACCTTTCCTCGCCCACAAATTGGTGGCAGGGGTACAGGTCGCCCCAGGGTGTCACCGCCATGTACTCGGTGCCGGAGCCACAACCGGAGATACGCTTA
>CAZQAI010000145.1:0-4726 GCA_964591305.1 uncultured Clostridium sp. | reverse complement strand
CTGGTCTCCTGCTCTCTGGGCCGTGGGGTCATGTCCGTGATCCGAGGAGAGGAAACCTTTGTCGTGGAGCTCATACCGGAGGATACGATGGGCTCCGACTTCGTGGAGGGAGGACGCCCGATCGACACATCCCCCCAAAGTGACGAGACCAACCCGTCGTGGACACCGGAAACCGGCATACCCGCTCCCGAGACAGAGCCGGGCGTTCCGGGAGTAGAGCTTTCCGAGCAAGCAAAGGAGGAATTCAGACAGCTGGCAGAAGCCATTATGACACCCTATGACCTGCCCATTGGCGGCTGGTCCACCCCTCACACCAACCTGCGGGATGCCAAAAGCGGTGTAACAGGGAGCTATGATGCCGCCTATCAGCTGTTGGCGGATGCGGGTATCAATTTTATGATTACGCTGGAGGAATGGAGCTCTCCCAGCTGGTGTCTGGAGTCCTTGTCCTCCGCCCGCAAGGCCGGCATCAAACTGTGGTATAACTGCGCCGGGCAGGAGGCCGGATACTCTCTGGATAAGATTCGGTCCATGCTGGCTTCGGAGAACGGAGACGCTTTGGGAGCCATATATGTAAAGGATGAACCGACCATAGCGGAACTGGCGAATTTGGCCGAAACCACGCAGGCCATCCGGGACGGTCTGGGTGATTACCCCGGATTGCCTGTCCTGTCCAACCTGTTGCCCACCTATGCGCCCGCCACCTCCGTGTCCTCAAGCTACCGGAGCTATGTGCAGTCCTATGTCAACACCGTACACCCCGACATTCTGATGTTTGACTTTTATCCCTATCAAGGAACCCAGGGGAACAAACTGGCTGACATGATGGCCAACATCGGCATCGCCCAGGAGGTAGCCCAGGAGGCCGGCATTGAGCTGTATACCTTCATTCAAAGCTCCGGCTCCGGCACGGCTCTGCGGGAGCCCACACTGGAGGAGCTGCGCCTGAACGTTCATGTCAACCTGGCTATGGGTGCCAAAGGTCTGGCATACTTCCTGCTCTGCGAACACTATGACAACTGGTCCTTCACCAGCATGATCGACGCCAAGGGACAGCCCACCGATATGTACGACAAGGTCAAGACCGTCAATCAGGAAATCCTGGGCATGAAAGGCATGTTTCTGGAGTATGATTTTGAAGGCGTGATGTTTTCCAATTATGCGCAGGGCTCCCGCGCACTGACCAAGGCCGGATGCAACCTGGAGGTGTCATCCTTTGGCCATCTGGCCGGAGTGGAAACCTCTGCCGGGGGCAAGGCTATGGTTGGCTGCTTCCATGATGAAAGCGATACATATGACGGGTATTACATAGTCAACCTGGACAGTGAAAAAAGCACTGAGGTCACACTGCATATGACAGACACAGTGTCGCTTCTTGTCTGGGGCAGCGAGGGCTGCGAACGGTTCGATATGAACAACAGTCTGACGCTTCCGCTGGAGCCCGGAGAAGGCGTATTCGTCATGCAGAGCCATGCCGTAACCGGCTGACCTCATATATATTCAGAAAGGAATGATTCACATGAAACTTAGCGTTCTGGCAAACCTGTACGGCGCAAAGCCATTGGATGAGACTCTTCATATTCTGACTGGACTGGGTGTCCATACCGTGGAACTGGGAGCCGGCGGGTACCCCGGAAAGGCCCACTGCAACCCTGAAGAGCTACTGGCCGATTCCGGCAAGTACGAGGCATTCATTGCCACACTGAAAAAGTATGAGGTAGAGGTCTGCGCCCTGGCCGCCCACGGCAATGCCCTGCATCCCGACCCCACAGTGGCTGCACAGTATGATAAGGATTTCCGCCATGCCGTTCTGCTGGCTGAGAAGATGGGGGTGGACACCGTCATCACCTTCTCCGGCTGTCCCGGCGACTGCGAAACATCCAAGTACCCCAACTGGGTCACCTGCCCCTGGCCGGAGGACTACCTTGCCATCCTGGACTGGCAGTGGAACCAAAAGCTGATTCCCTATTGGAAAGAAGCCGGTGCCTTTGCCGAAGCACACCATGTGCCGCATATCGCCTTTGAGATGCACCCCGGCTTCTGCGTGTACAATCCCGCCACTCTGCTTCGTCTGCGTGAGGCGGTGGGGCCTGTCATCGGCGCCAACTTTGACCCCTCCCATCTGGTCTGGCAGGGCATTGACCCGGTGGCCGCCATTCGCGAGCTGGCCGGCGCCATCTACCATGTCCATGCCAAGGACACCAAGATCGATGCGTACAACACTGCCAAGAACGGTGTACTGGACACCAAGCACTACTCCGACGAGCTGCACCGCTCCTGGGTCTTCCGTACCGTAGGGTATGGAAACGGAGAAACATACTGGCGTGATATGATCTCCAACCTGCGGCTGTGTGGTTACGACCGGGTACTGTCTATTGAGCATGAGGACAGCGTCATGACCATCGACGAAGGGCTCAGTAAGGCTGTCGCCTTTTTGAAGTCTGTTTGCATCTTCGAGGAAAAGCCCACCACCATGTCCTGGGCCTAACAGGCGGTGCGGTGGCACCCCCATGATATGTATAAGGGAGTCTCCGATCAATATGATGTATGTCGCGGACGGCGCTATCCGCCCCGATTCATACATCATAGTCGAGAGACTCCCTCTTTTCGTTCACAATATACGCTGCAGCCGCCACGGGCGTACCTCAGGGGGTAGGGTAGCGGAACCGTCACGTTTGTTCCACTTTCCTGTTTTATAAAACACCATGGACAGCACAGTCGCCACAAGCCAGCCGATAGGCCAGGCACACCAGATCCCCGTCGTGCCGAACAGCACAGAGAAAACCTTGGCCAGGACGATACGCAGAATCAGATCGGTAAAAGTGGCGATCATGAACCTGATCATGGCCTTGGCGCCTCTTAAAATGCCATCAGCCACCAATTTGGCGGCCACGACAAAGTAAAACGGCGAGACGATGAGCAAAAACCTGCTACCGGTTTGCAGCGCAACCTCTGTCGGCTGATCGATAAACAGCCCGATTGCGTATTTTCCTGCAATTGTATATACTAAGGTAAGCGGAATGCACAGGATCCATACCAGAACAAGTCCCCATCGGAATCCGCTTCGCACTCTTTCCGGCTTTTCGGCGCCCAGGTTCTGGGATGTATAATTGGATACTCCGTTTCCTATCGTCGTAAAGGAAGTAATGACCAGGTTATTCAGCTTGATGGCCGCCGAGTAACCCGCCATCACACTTGCTCCATACGTATTGATCACGCCCTGAATGACGATATTCCCAACCGAAATAAAGCTTTGCTGCAGGATACTGGGCAGCGCTACCAGCAGAATGTTCTTCAGCTGCTGCATTGAAAACAGCTCGACCCTTCCCTCTGTCGGTATTTTTCTGAGTTTGAGAATCAGAACGCCGACCGACAGGACACAGCTCACGCCTTGGCATATGAAGGTGGCCCATGCCACACCGCACACTACATTTTGAAATACAAAGGCAAAGGCGATGTCCATCCCGATATTGGCTATGGAAGAGGCGGCAAGGAAAATAAACGGTGTGCGGGAATCGCCCAGCCCCGCAAAGATGCCGGAGGAAACGTTGTATAAAAAAACGAATGGCAACCCGAACAGGTATATCCGCAAATACAGCACCGAATCAGCCATGACTTCATCAGGTGTATGTATGAGGTGTAAAAGAGCCGTGCACGCAAGACTCCCGGCAACCATTAACACCACGCACAGCGCGCCGCTGAAGATCAGGGTCGTATAAACGGTCGTTTTCATGCGCCCGTACTCTTTGGCGCCGAACAGCCGGGCTGCTACGACCGAGCAGCCGATGTTGCAGCCAAACGCGAATGCAATCAGAATCAGCGTAATTTCATATCCGTTTCCAACCGCAGCCAACGCGTCCTCCCCGCCACATTTTCCTGCGACAAAGCTATCGGCGAGGTTGTACAGCTGTTGGAAGATCATACCGCCAAATAAAGGAAGGCAGAATTTACATAATACCGTGGAGGGGTTTCCTACTGTTAAATCCTTACTCATTGAATCCACCCTGTTTTTTTTCTCTTTTTGCCGTATGACATCCTTTCATATGCATATCAGGTGCTTCATGGCCGATCACCGCAGAAAGCCTTCTCGATTCTCGTAAGCGCCTCCTCCAAAAAGCCACGGCGGCACGCAATGTTGATTCTTTCAAATCCGCTTCCGCCGGCACCGAAAATATACCCGTCATCCAGCCACAACTTTGCGTCATGCAACATGCGTGATCTCAGTTCTCCGTCCGTAAGCCCGAACTTTCTGAAATCAAGCCATAACAGGTAGGTCCCCTCAGGCGGCCGCAGAGTGATGTCCGGCATATGTTCACGGATATATCGCTCAGCAAATGCTATATTTCCGGCCAGATAACCCTTCAGTTCATCAAGCCATTCCGCGCCGTATGCATACGCTGCCTGGCAGGCAGTAAAGCCCATCACATTGGATTGGCTGTATCCCTGCCGATCCAGCTCGGCGGTGAATTTGCGGCGAAGCGTATCGTCATATATATACGTATTGGCAATATGCAGTCCGGCCAGATTGAAGGTCTTGGTCGGTGCGGTGCAAATGATGCTGATGGGCTCAAACTCCTTTTTGACCGTGGAAAAAACCGTGTGTTGATGCGCTCCCCATGTAAAATCAGAATGAATTTCGTCCGAGATGACAAGCACACCATGTCTGACACATATGTCCCCCATGCGTTCCAGCTCGTCCCGTCCCCATACCCGGCCCACCGGATTG
>CAZQAI010000144.1:0-4739 GCA_964591305.1 uncultured Clostridium sp. | reverse complement strand
CCCTGCCAGGAGAAGCACCTGACCGCCATCCGTTCCACCGGAGCCGATGAGAAACTGATCCTGACACCGCCCAAGATCCTCTCCCTGGAGGAGGCTATTGAGTTCATCAACGACGACGAGCTGATTGAGGTGACGCCTAAATCCATCCGACTGCGCAAAAAAATCCTCACCACTGAACTGCGTATGAAGGAAATGATGAAACGCCGCCGTGCCCTGCAGCAGCAGTCATAAGCCAATGAAAAAGAGCAGAAACTGTCCACAGTCTCTGCTCTGTTTTTTCTTATGCCGGATTATGCGCCAACTCAATGGCATTTTGCTCCTCTGCCGATTTCCCGGCGGTTTTGTTGACCTCCTCCGCCTCATGGAAGGTAGGTACGACCCGTTTCATGGCCTCCCGCAGGATGGGGGAGTCCGGCTGATTCCGGCTGTCCACCAATGCCTTACGCAGAATATCCAGCTTTTCGTCCACCTCCGTCCGTGTCAGAGGATCGCTATGTTCCACATAGATGAGCTTATTCTCATCCTTCTCTTCCGGTTTGATCAGAAGCTCTTCATACAGTTTCTCTCCCGGACGCAGCCCATCTTCTATGATCTGTATATCCTTGCCAGGTACATAGCCGGACATAGAGATGAGATTTTCAGCCAGGCTCCATATTTTCACCGGGGATCCCATATTCAACACATACAACTCGCCCGAGTGGGCCATGGCCCCGGCCTGCATCACCAGCTGGCTGGCTTCGGGAATGGTCATAAAGTAGCGCACCATGTCCTTGTGGGTCACCGTCACCGGTCCGCCCTGTGCAATCTGATTCTGGAACAGGGGGATGACAGACCCATGGGAGCCCAACACATTGCCGAACCGCACAGCGGTGAAAACAGTCTGCGAATCCCCCCGGCACTGAACGATCATCTCGCACAGCCGCTTGGAGGCGCCCATGATATTGGTGGGCCTGACCGCCTTGTCTGTGGATACCAGCACGAACCTCGTCACACCGTACTTCTCCGCCATGTTGGCGGTATTGTAGGTGCCGATCACGTTGTTCTTCACGGCCTCAACGCCGCTGTGCTCCATGAGCGGTACATGCTTGTGTGCCGCCGCATGGAAAACAATATCCGGGCGATATTGATCAAAGATGGCGTCCAGTCTGTCCACATCCCGGACAGAAGCAATCTCAACCTTCATGTTGAGCGCTTTACCGTACTTTCGGGAAAGCTCCACCTGCAGCTCATAGGTTGTATTCTCATATATATCCAGAATGATCAGTTGCTTGGGCTGACACATGGCGATCTGACTGCACAGCTCACTACCAATGGAACCCGGTTGCGGTAGTAGATTCGGGTATCGTCGCTGTTAATAAGCAGGAGGCCGACCCAGCAGGGTGTTGAAATCTTCCTCCGTAAGCTGCTTGATCATACCCTGCGGAGCGGCGTAACCATGAACTTTCACCTGACAGCCTGTCTCGTCCGCATATTTTGCGCAAAGGCGGTTCCGCTCCTTGGGTGACAGTTCCGGGATAGCGATGATAATTTCATTCAGCTCCATCTCGCGGGCCCTTCTGCCGACCTCTTCCTCCCCGAAGACCTCCAACCCCGACACAAGACAGCCGATCTTCTGCGCGTTGATCTCAAAGAAGCAGCACGGTACAAGGTTTGATTGCTTGTCACTGATCATTTGATCCGCCAGCAATACGCCGAACTGTCCCGCTCCCACAATGCCGACCCGGGTGATCTTTCCCTTCTTTTTGGAAAAGCCGCTCCGATGAAAATTTCTGGGACGGCAGAGAAGCTGATAGACAAAGCGAAGCATCAGCGTGATCATAGCGAATATGGCAAAAACGCTGACCGTTGGCCACAGGCCGATGTGGCTCCCCTCCACCCGACCGAAGAGCACCAGCCGGGCAAAAGCATATCCCAATATGCCGCTGACCACATCCGACACGATCATATCACGGTAAGCCCCGATATTGGGATATCGCCACACATTCTTATACACCCGGGCCAGCAACCGGCCTGCCATAGCAAAAATCAGTAAGGTCAGAGCGCAGGGCCAATAGGATGCCGCATCATGGAAAAAACCCCCCAGATGCTGGCTGAGAACCAGCTGTGGTGAAAAGACGATATAGAGAAAGAAGGAAGCCAGGAAGCATCCCGCATCGATTAAAAAGAGGAGCAACCGGCGGTCAGTCAGAAAGCGGGGGCACTTTCTTTTTTTTCTGTCATGTTTGTCTTTATTTGCATGCTCCGGCCCTGTTCCGGGATGGGTGTCCGGAGCGGCTGCGGTTGAAGCAGGCTGAGCTTGCTCCTGAGATATGCCCTCGGTTGTATGCTCTTGTGTGCTCTCAGTTGTTCTGCCTGCCTCCGGCTCACCGTACAGCACATTGTTGGTATCATTTTGCACTGTTTTATCCTCCATTTTTCACTTCTCCGTTACTATATGACATATGTTCAAGCCTGCCGCCGGCCTCACACCGAGCAGACAGACAAGCAAGCTCCCTTGCATACTCCGCTCCACACAGCATCCAATAGGGCACGGTATGCACCAAACACAGCACGCCTACCGACAGGACCGACAGCATGAACCATCCTGTCATGCGTAGCCGGAGCCGCATCACCGAACCCCTGGATCGATGGAATCCTCGGAAGCAAAAACGCATGTCAGACAAGGACATATGGGGGTTGGTAAACACCAGCCACCCGTACCCTGCACGCCTGCCTGAGCACCAAAGGAGCAGAAAAAACAAACCTATGCAGAGTATCCCGCCGCACAGCTTGATCAAGCCGCCAACCGAGGGTGATAAGGCGGCATACACCACCAGTCGGCACCACGCTGCATACACACCGATCGGAGCCAGCACCATCAGGCCAATCCAACCAGCCGCTTCCATGCCTACCCTCAGTGTTCTGCCATAAGCACCCGGGGAGGTAAAAGGGTACAGACACTCCGTCAGAGAAACTGCCTTGGTCTGACCTCCGGTCTCCTGCGTCCCGTGTGCCCGCTGACTGATCAAAACCGCCATACGGTAGACAGCCGTCAGCAGAGGCACACCGACAAACAGCAGGACGCCCACCCAAGCCAAGCGGTAGACGCATGTGGCCACAAAGGCCGCGGTGCCATTCAGCATATAGCAAGCCATACCCAGACATTCCACCATCACGCAAAGACCCACTGTCAGGGTCACCGTCAGAATCAGGCCCAGGCAAAGTGTGAAGCGGGGCGATCCTGCTCCGTTCAGCACCCGTTTTGCCTGGTTTTCTATCCGTCCGCTTGCCGGACTATACACCGGCTTGGCCATCCCGTTTTCTGTGTCCTCTGTCCCTGTACTGACAGCAGGAAGGGGTATCTTTCTATCATGCGACATATCGTAACCCTCATCCCGGTTTCAGTCGGTCAGAGCCGACGGAACACCGTCGCACACAACCGTGCGGATGGACATTCCACTGTCCAGCAGCAGACAATCGGCCCGCTTCCCCGCTTCCAGAGAGCCCACCTCCTTGTCCAGCCCTACCTCAAGGGCCGGGGCCATAGTGGCGGCATAGATCGCCTCTCCAAAGGGAACCTCAGCAAAGTCCGCATAATTCTTTACGGCATCGAACAGCGAAAGCGTGCTCCCGGCAATGGCCCCATCATGGGTACGGGCCTTGCCGTCCCGTACTGTCACCGGCATGCCGGCGATGGTGTACTCGCCATCGGCGCACCCGGTGGCCTCCATAGAATCGGTTATGAGCACCAGATGATCCCCCTTCAACCGGGCAGCCAGGCGCACCATCTCAGGTGCAATGTGGAAACCGTCACAAATCAATTCGCAGTATGTATCCCGGGACAGCAGCCCTGCGCAAACCGCCCCGCCCTCCCGGTGATGCAGGGGAGGCATGGCGTTGTACAAATGGGTCATGGCACTGACTCCCCGCGACAGGGCGTCCATGGTCTGAGCATAGGTGGCAGCGGTGTGTCCCAGCGCCACAGTGGCGCCCAAAGCCAGCGCCCGCGCCAGGAAGGATCCATCGCTGTCCAGTTCCAACGCCGCTGTCACATGACGGACGCCCAGCACCTCCTGCAACAGGCCGGACAGCTCATCGGCATCCGGTGGGGTCAGCAGCTCCGCGGCATGCGCTCCCCGCTTGGCGGGATTCAGGTACCGGCCTTCCAGATGGACGCCGGCAAAGCGGGCCATCCGGCCGGGGTGTGCGTTTCCCGCATCGGCCACATTCTGTATGCGTCGGATGGCGGCATGCAGATCGTCCAGGGGAGCCGAGGCCAAGGTAGGCAGCAGGGTGGTCACGCCGCTGCGCAGGTAGCTTTGCGCCATGCGGCACAGGGTGTCGGTGTCTGCAGAGGTAAAGTCACCTCCGGCCCGGCCATGTGTATGTACATCCACAAGGCCGGGCACAAGCCGGCCGCCTTCCGCATCCAAGACCAGGGCATCCGGCCCGGCTGACAGCGGTGCATCCCCGGCAGAACGGTCAGTCACACGGAGAATCCGGCCGTCCTCGGCCAGCAGGTCGCCCGGCGTGAACGCTTTGGTTTGAGTACGATATATATCAGCATGGATAATCAGCAAGGACATGGTGTGTGCTCCTTATCAAAGAGGATACTGTCTCATAATTATTATATCAGAAATGGAAAGACTTTTCAATAGGTTTTGTAAAATACTTTCAATGGAATATTATGGGAGGCAGTCATTCAGGGGCTGTCGCATTAAGCGACAGCCCCTCAAAATGGGCGGTCGGGTGCCGCCCAT
>CAZQAI010000143.1:3086-4751 GCA_964591305.1 uncultured Clostridium sp. | reverse complement strand
ACATAAAGTAAACATGATGTATATAGACGCTCTCCTGTCCAATTTTCCGCTCATATGTGCCGGTACTGCCTGGCTGTCGGCACAGTTTCTCAAGGTCTTTACCGGTGTTTTCAGGCAAAAGACATTCAATCTTGTGGAGTTGTTTTTTGGCACTGGGGGAATGCCTTCCTCCCATTCAGCGGCGGTAAGTGCACTGGCCATTGCTTGTGCCTTGTCCTGCGGTTTGAATTCGGCTGCCTTTGCCATATCCGCCTTGTTTGCGATTATTGTCATGCGGGATGCCACCGGTGTTCGACGGGAGACAGGAGAGCAGGCTAAGGTGCTCAATCGCATCATGCGGGATCTGCTCACTTCATCTGATAGTGAGGATATCAACAGAAACCTTAAGGAACTCGTGGGACATACGCCTTTGCAGGTTTGCGTGGGAGCCTTGCTGGGGGCCACTATCCCCTTCCTGATGGCGCTTCTCCCTTGTTATAGGAGTCACCTGTTTCTATGAGAGCCGACTTGTATGTGGTGGCCAGGGGCGGGGCTGCCAGCCGTACCTTGGCCCGCAAACTTATAGTCGCCGGAGCTGTCACATTGGACGGCCGAGTGGTGACCAAGCCTTCCCTTGAGGTTGCGGACGGGGAACATATTCTGCGTGTGGCCGAGAGCCATGAATCCCGCTATGTCAGCCGTGGGGGGTTGAAACTGGAGGCCGCTCTTGATGCATTTTCCCTGCCGGTAGACGGCTGCGTAGCCGCTGACATAGGTGCCTCTACCGGTGGCTTCACCGACTGTCTGCTTCGCAGGGGAGCGGATCGGGTGTTCTGTGTGGATGCCGGGCATGGGCAACTGCATCCCACCCTGGCGTCTGATCCCCGTGTACGCATGGCAGAGGGCTGTAACGCTCGCACACTGACCCCTGATATCCTGCGGAATATGGAACCATCCGGGAAAAATCCGGACGGAACCGTTTTTGACGGCCGGGTGGGAGGCTGTGTGATGGATGTGTCTTTCATATCCCAGACACTGATCCTGCCGGCCCTTGCCGGTATCCTGTTCCCGGGTGGTTTTCTGGTAAGCCTGATCAAACCTCAATATGAATGCGGGATAGCTGCCCTGTCCCGTCATGGGGTGGTGCAAAGGGAGAAGGATAGGGAAGAAGCCCTGCATCATGTGCTGGCGGCGGCGGATGGGTGCGGATTTGCAACCATTGGTCATATACCTTCCCCCATTGAAGGGGGAGACGGAAACAGGGAATACCTGGCTTGCTTTATCAGAAAATAACCCGAGTTCAGACGGAGATACCGCCCGGCTCCGGAAAGGAATCGTCATGACATGGCTGAAACAAGTAACAAAAAGATTGCGCTGATTACCAATTATAATATTTACGAAAAGGCAGGCGCTGCCATGCAGGTGGCACTTTGCCTTTCTGCCTACCCCTGTGAGATTCTGGCGGCCTCCTTTAACCGGGACAAGATTCTGCGTATGAATCGAGGTCGGATGTCCTTTACCTTTCTTCCGATGGATGAACTGTACGCCAGAGCAGATATCATCATTGTACTGGGAGGAGACGGCACCATTCTGGAGGCCGCCCGCCGGGCCGCTGAGCGTCAGACGCCCATTCTGGGCATCAACCTGGGGCGCGTTGGATACATGGCTGAGCTGGAAATGTCCGAC
>CAZQAI010000143.1:0-3076 GCA_964591305.1 uncultured Clostridium sp. | reverse complement strand
AACTAGACATGCTCTCTCGCCTTTTTGCCCGCTCGGCAGGCAGTGGGGAGACGGGATATGGTATCGAGCGGCGTTCCATGCTCCATGTTGAACTGTTGAATACCGCCGGAGAGGTCAGAAACGTCATGTACGGCCTGAATGATGCCGTGATTACCAATGGATCGGTGGCCCGGATTGTGGACATTGAACTGTCTGAGAACGGCACACCCGTCACGGCCTATCGCGCTGACGGCTTGATCGTGGCCACCCCGACCGGTTCTACCGCCTATTCCATGTCGGCTGGCGGTCCGGTAGCGGATCCCCGTGTAGCCTGTTTCTGTGTGACACCCATCTGTCCTCATGCCCTGGCTGTTCGTCCGCTGATCTTTCCGGACAGTGCCGTGTTGGAGATACGCAACATTTGTCAGCGAGAGAAGATGCTTTACCTGACGGTAGATGGTCGTTCCAATTGCGAACTCTATCGGGGAGAGGTGGTACGTATTACCCGATCTCCTATGGAAACCCACCTGATCCGTCTGAAAAACTGTGGCTTTTATAATCGTCTGCGTCTCAAAATGACAGACCGTACATAATGACCGATAGGACAGTTACAATACGACAGTCAAAAAAGGAAAGGAAAGCATGCATGAAAAGGAACCGTCTGGAAAAGATCATGGAAATTATCTCCACACATGATGTGGAGACCCAGGATGAATTAATTGATTACCTGAAGGCCGAGGGCTTTGAGGTTACACAAGCCACTGTTTCCCGGGACATTCGGGAGCTGAAGCTGGCCAAGGTTCTGACAGGGCAGGGGGGATATCGGTATGTGTTACCGCCTCATAAGGAGGCGGGGAAAAGCTCTTTACACATCAGCAGTGCGTTGGCGGAGACCATTGTCCGGGTGGAGTATGCCAACAATCTGGTAGTGCTTCACACATATCCCGGTATGGCGCCTGCTGTGGCGACCGAGGTGGACAATCTGCATCATCCACGGATTCTTGGCTGTGTAGCAGGCGATGATACCATTCTCATCGTGTCCGGAGACAACGATCATGCCGCCCTTATCAGCAACCAGATTAAAGAAATGATCCGTACCCAGTCCAAGTCCCATCGAGAGGAGGCGGACTGACATGCTTCGCTCCCTACACATCGAGCATGTCGCTGTTATAAGGCGGGCAGACATAGAGTTTGACCGGGGGTTTTGTGTATTGACCGGAGAGACCGGAGCAGGGAAGTCCTTGCTCATAGACAGCCTGAATGCCCTGACCGGAGGTCGCATCAACCGGGATATCATCCGAACAGGGGAGGACAGAGCCACCATCTCGGCTCTGTTTTGCGATCTGGACGATGGAGCCATACATGCTTTAAAGAATTTGGGTATTGACGTGTCCCCGGAAGAGGGTGAGATCCTGCTTGAGAGGGTGTTGACGCGGGATGGACGCTCTACATCCCGTATTGGCGGGCGTGCCGTGACCCAAGCCCTTTTACGGGAAGTCGGGGCGCTCCTTATCAATATACATGGTCAGAGCGATAACCAGAAGCTGATGCAGAAGTCGGCACACCTGGCGCTTCTTGACGACTACGCCCGGGATGATGACCTGCTCTCGGCATACAAGGAACTGTATGCAAAATGGCGGACGGTGAGTGAGCAGGCGGACAGTCTGCGTCGGAGCGAAGCGGAACGTCTACGTACCAGGGAGATGCTGGAGTTTCAGATAAAGGACATAGACTCAGCCAAACTCAAGCCGGGGGAGGAAGAAAAACTGACCGAACGTCGGGACAGACTGCTTTACCAGGAAAAGATCAATCACCAGGTGCGATTGGTCTGCCGCGCGCTCCATGACGGAGATAAAGCCACGGTGACCGGTCTGGCAGACCGTGCAGAAGCGGCCTTGTCTCAGATTACCGGCATCATCCCAGAGGCAGAGGAGCTGTTGACTCGCCTGGAAACACTGCGTTATGAGGCAGAGGACATTGCCGACCGGGTGCGTGCCTTGGGCGATGAGGATATCGCAGATCCAACCGCAGAGTTAGATAGGTTGGAAGGAAGACTGGATACCATCACCCGCCTGGGTCGTAAATACGGGGCCGGCATAGAGGAGATCCTGGCTTTCCGCGAAAGAGCGGCTGCCCGTTTGCAAGAACTGGATACTGCGGATGAACGCATAGCTACATATGAGGCTTGCCTTGAGGAGTTGAGCGGGCAGTTACAGCAGCTGTCGACAGCACTCAGTCAGCGGCGAAGACAGGCCGCCATGGGGCTGTCCGGACAGGTGCGTGAGTCCCTTGCTTTTTTGGACATGCCACGGGTGCGTTTCGAGGTATCAGTAAAGACGTTAGGGCATTATGGACCTGAGGGTGGAGATGAGGCGGAATTTCTTGTCGCGACCAATCCGGGTGAACCGGTGCAATCCATGATACACATTGCATCAGGCGGGGAGCTGTCTCGCATCATGTTAGCAATCCGTAGCGTACTCAACCAGCAGTACGGAGTGGGAACCTCCATATACGACGAGATTGACACCGGTATTTCCGGCCGTACTGCACGTAAGGTGGGGATTAAGCTGCACCGAATCGCCAGAATGTCCCAGGTAATTTGCGTGACACATTCAGCGCAGATTGCCTCGCTGGCGGATGCGCATTATGTGATTGAGAAGACAGAAACTGACGGGAGGGCGGAGACAACGGTACACCGTCTTGATGATGACGAAAGGGTAGACGAGATTGCCCGTATTCTGGGTGGCCTGGAGTTGACAGATGCCCAGCGGGCTGCTGCTAAGGATCTGATTGATGGAAGAGGAGGAGTGGTCGATGAGTAAGCATACAAGCGTCCCTCGCACCAATGCCATGCGTATGTTGGATGCCGCCGGTATTCCATATCAAGTGCTTACCTATACAGTGGACGAGAATGACCTGTCAGGTGTGCATATTGCATCTCAACTGGGATACCCCTGTGACATGATATTCAAAACACTGGTAGCTGTATGTGTTAAAATGATGTGAACCAAAAGTATAGGAAATTCCTCAAAGATATGGTATAAGGTAATTCAGACCGACAACGGCACAGAGTTTACATACAAATTCATCAGCGATA
>CAZQAI010000142.1:0-4780 GCA_964591305.1 uncultured Clostridium sp. | reverse complement strand
CCAATCAACGCATCAGCCCTGCGGATGTACTGGCAGCTCAAGCCGACTTTGCCCGAGCTGACGCTGTCATCACCCAGCTGGAGATCCCCACAGACACCGTCGCCGAGGCCAAGCGTCTGGCACACACCTGTGGCAAGCCCTTCATTCTCAATCCCGCCCCCTTCGGGGAGATTCCGGACGGGTTGTTTGACGGAGTGGACTGGCTGACGCCCAACGAGATCGAGGCATCCTACTTCACCGGCGTAACAGTGAAGGGACCTGATGATGCCCGCCGGGCCGCCCGAATCCTTCTGTCTCAGGGTGTGGGGCAGGTGGTCATGACTCTGGGTGCGCAAGGAGCATACTGGACAGACGGACACGCCGAGGCGCATATCCCCGGCCGAAACGTCAAAGCAGTGGAAACCACCGGTGCCGGGGACACCTTCAACGGTGCTCTGGCCGTCGCAATAGCCGAGGGGCAGGCCCCGGCCGAGGCTCTGCGGTTTGCCAATGCCGCTGCGGCTCTTTCCGTGACACGTCTGGGCGCTGCCCAATCGGCCCCTTCCCGGGAGGAAATCGAGGCCTTCATGATCAAGGACGAGGGAATCTGATCTCTGCCTGCCAGAATCCGTGATGTATGCGACAATCACACAAGCCGCTAAAAAAGAGAAGCCCCTGTGAGAGGCTTCCCCGGGAACAGGCTGCCTGCCCAGTCAGCGTGTCCGTTTTACTTGCTTTTCATGGTCTCAACCAGCTCGCTCAGAAGCTTCTCCTGACGCAGGAGACTTTCTTCCACAGCGGTCTGCCGGGTAGCCTTTGCAGCAGCTTCGGCGGCAGCGGCCTCCTCGGCTGATTTTTGCTCTGCGGCTGCCTTTTCGGCGGCGGCGGCTGCTTCGGCCAGCTTCTTGGCCTCCAGCTTGTTTTTGGCCTTCATAATGAGGCGGAGTACCAGGAAAATGCAGAAGGCGACCAACAGGAAATCCAGAATGGTCTGAAGCCATTCACCCCAGAGAATGGCCACCTCAGGTACCGCTTCCACGGCTGGGGTGACAACTTGCCCGGCGTCATTCAGCACAGCCGCACTGCCTTCCACGCCCTTGACAAGAACGGTTTTGACAGAGGACAAATCGGTGCCATCGGTCAGCAGACCGACCAGCGGATTGATGATGTAGTTGACAAGACCGGTCACAATCTTGCCAAAGGCGCCGCCGATGACAACACCGACAGCCATGTCAAGGACATTACCCCGGGTGATAAAGGTCTTGAAATCTGACCAGAAGGTGCTTTTCTTCTTGGACATAGGGAAACCTACCTTTCGTTGATTGATGATGAGTCGGGGAGCCCACCTCGTGTCCGCGGCAACTCCCGTGACATATTGTACACCATTTCGACAAGGAAGTCAATAGGTTTTCGCATGGCAACCGGAGTAAAAGCATTGACTTTTTATTACAGTTCAGCCGGGGAACGAAGGAATGCCCGGGGGACTTCTTGAAAGAAGCCCCCGGACCCCCAAAGAACTTTCAATACATTTATGTATTGAATGTATCGTGATGACTTTTCCGGAAAACCGGCGTTCATGGCACCCAACATAACCTAAACGCGGTCGCTGGGCCCCTCGCCCCACTCTACAGTGGAAAAGGGAGCGCACTATCGAGGGTGGCTGAACTTTACCCATTTTTTCGTCCTACTACTTGCATTCCCTGTGGGAATGTGGTAGAATAGATATATAGCAGAAGCCGATTGTACAGATCCTTGATTCGGAATATACGGCAGGGCCCCATGAGAGCGAACAAAGAGGTAGCGCCTTACGTCCTTGAATGGATCCGGAGAAACGTACTTTTCGTCTATATAGTTTGTTGGGTAAGGAGGACTGTTATGTTATCCGGTATTTACAGTGCGGGCCTATACGGGATCGACGGCTTCATGGTCAGCGTGGAGGTAGACGGCCAACCCCGTCTTCCGGAATTTGAGCTGGTGGGCCTGCCTGATGCCGCCGTCAAGGAAGCCAAGGAGCGGGTACGCACCGCCTGTGAAAACAGCGGCTTCCGCTTTCCCGAGGCCGCTCTCCTGGTCAATCTGGCTCCCGCCGACAGGCGAAAGGAAGGATCAGGATTTGATGTGGCCATCCTGACCGGCATTCTGACCGTGTCCGGCATGGTTCGGCCCGGTACCGATCTGTCGGACAAATGTTTTGTAGGCGAGCTATCCCTCTCCGGCGATCTGCGTGGAGTGCGAGGCGTGCTGTCCATGTGCGTAGCCGCCCGTGACGCCGGCATGCGGGAATTCTACGTGCCTGAGGAAAACGCCGCCGAAGCGGCTGCCGTAGAAGGCATTACCGTCTACGGCATCCGGAGTATGCGCCAGCTGGTAGAGCACCTTAACGGACGCAGACTGATCGCGCCCCTGTCCCGGACACAGCTGGATATGAACGCCGCCGATGTATATGATCTGGATTTTTCGGATGTGCGGGGTCAGCGCATGGCCAAGCGTGCCATGGAAATTGCCGCTGCCGGCGGCCATAACATCCTGCTCATCGGCCCGCCCGGCACAGGTAAATCCATGCTGGCCAAACGTCTGCCCACCATCCTGCCGCCTTTGTCCTTTGCCGAGGCCATCGAGACAACCAAAATCCACTCGGTAGCCGGAGCGTTGCCGGACGGCGTGTCCCTGCTGCGGCGCAGACCCTTTCGTTCCCCTCACCACACCATGTCGGCTGTCAGCCTTATTGGCGGCGGCCTCAACCCGTCTCCCGGAGAGGTGTCACTGGCTCACAACGGTGTGCTGTTTCTGGATGAGCTCCCGGAATTTCCCAAGCAAGTCACAGATGCTCTGCGCCAGCCCCTGGAAGATCGCCGGGTCACCATCACACGCGCCAACGGACGGGTCACCTTTCCCTGCTCCTTCATGCTGGTGGCGGCTATGAATCCCTGCCGGTGCGGCTACTTTGGCGATCCACGCCATAAGTGCACCTGCAAGGCAGGGGACGTGAAAAAGTATATATCCCGCATCAGCGGCCCCATGCTGGACAGGATTGACATCCAGATTGAGCTCCCTTCCCTCTCCTATGATGAGCTGGCTGCTCATGAGGATCCGGCCACAGCAGAAACCTCGGCCACCGTCCGGGGACGGGTCTGCGCCGCCCGGGAATTTGCTGCCCGCCGCATGGTCGGCGAGGACAGTCGGCATATTTTCTGCAACGCTCAGCTGGACGCCGCCGCCATACGCAGGTACTGCGTTGCCTCAGATGAGGCTATGGAGCTGCTTCGCACCGCTTTCAACACACTGGGCCTGTCTGCCCGCGGGTATGATCGCATCATGCGGGTGGCCCGCACCGTAGCGGACCTTTGCGCCAGCGATCGCATTGAGGCGCCTCATATTGCAGAGGCCATCCAGCTGCGCAGCCTGGACAGGAAGTACTGGGGTGAATAACCCGAGATGTCAGGCACGCTTCTAAAGAAAAGAGTGAAGATTCGCATATGATTGACCTTTTGTGCAGGCTTTTCGTCCGTGATCGAACGAATACCGCCGATCCCCAGGTGCGCCGAGCGTATGGAACCATGGTCGGCGTGGTGGGTATCATCCTGAATCTCCTGCTGGCCGCCGGAAAATGTACGATCGGGTGGCTGTTCGGCGCCATTTCCATCCAGGCCGATGCCGTCAACAACCTTTCTGATGCCGGTTCCCAGATCATATCCCTGATCAGCTTCAAGATCGCCGCCCGCCCCGCCGATCGCGGTCATCCCTTCGGTCATGCCCGGATCGAGTATGTAGCTTCCATGATCGTCTCCCTGATCATTCTGCTGATCGGCTGGGAACTGCTGTCCGGGTCGTTCAACAAAATAGTACACCCCACCGAAACCGTATTCAGCTGGGTCTCTATCATCGTGCTGGGTATATCCGTGCTGGCCAAGCTATGGTTATGTCTGCTTAACCGCAAGGTGGCCAGCAAGATCGACTCCTCTGTGATGCGGGCCACAGCAACCGACAGCCTGTCCGATGCGGCTGCCACTACCGCAGTCCTGATTGCCTCCCTGGTTCACCGCTTCACCGGCTTTGACATGGACGCTTACATGGGCATTCTGGTGGCGCTGCTCATTCTGTGGGCCGGAATCAAAATTCTCAATGAGACCAAGAACTCCATTCTGGGCGAGGGACCCTCCGAGGAAACCGTGGCTCAGATCCAACATGTGGTCAGTCACTATGAGGGAGCCTTGGGGATTCATGACCTGGTCGTTCACAACTATGGCCCCGGCCGCATCATGGCTTCCCTGCACATTGAGGTAGATGGCAAGGTGGATGTGTTCAAGTCACATGATATGATTGACCGCATTGAGAGAGAACTGCGGGATACCTGCGGCATTGAGGCAACTGTCCACATGGATCCGATTGTTGTCCACGACCCCACGGTGGATCACTTCAAGGAGCTGGCACGAAAAGCCGCCCGCGAGGTGGACGAACGCCTGATGATACACGATTTTCGCATCATTCCCGGTGACACCCACACCAATCTGATCTTTGATGTGGCCGCCCCCTTTGAACTGTCTGTGTCTGATGATGAACTGCGCCGGACATTGAATCAGCATATCCGCTCTGTTGACCCATCCTGTTATGCTGTGATCACGGTAGACAGGTCATAGGAATAAGAATGATAACTTGCGGGGAGGGAACTTTCTTGAAAGAAAGTTCCCTCCCCGCACCCCTCCTTCAAAGAACTTTATGAAAAAGCATATCTGCTCAGAGTAGCCTCAAAAAGAATCCCCGCCAGAAAGTTCTTTGGAGTCCAGAACCTTTCTTTCAAGAA
>CAZQAI010000141.1:0-4799 GCA_964591305.1 uncultured Clostridium sp. | reverse complement strand
AATTTGAGTTTGGAATGCGATTCGCCGCTCACATTTTGCTTTTTTGCTGTTGAATCGCGAAATGGAATGATGGGAACTGATTTTTAGAGGTTCCCTATAATGATATCAGTCCATATAAGGGGGCATCTTATGAACATTCTTCACCTGAAGTACGCAGTCGAGATAGCCCGATGCGGTTCTTTGAACAAGGCGGCCGAAAATCTATACATGGGACAGCCGAATCTCAGCCGTGCCATCAAGGATTTGGAAGCTTCTCTGGGGATCACTGTTTTTGAACGCTCCGCCAAAGGAATGGTAGCAACGCCTGAAGGCGAAGTCTTTCTTGAATATGCGCGTAAGATTCTTTCGCAAATTGATGAGGTGGAGGCTTTGTATAAAGCAAATACGCCCGTCAAACATCGATTCTCCATCTCGGTACCGAGAGCCAGCTATATCGCAGATGCTTTTACACAATTTACCAAAGTCATTGGTGAAAATTCATTTGGTCAAAAACATCCGGTTGAACTATTTTATAAAGAAACAAATGCCATGCGAGCAATCAAAAATATTCTTGAATCCGATTACAAGCTGGGCATTATTCGGTATGCAGAAAGCTATGACAAATATTTCAAGGCCATGCTCGATGAAAAAGGGTTAACATGTGAGATAGTTGCAGAGTTCCATTATGTACTGGCCATGAGTGCATCACACCCACTGGCGTGCCTATCTTCTATCCGATATGACGACCTCCGACCGTTCACGGAAATTGCCCATGCTGATCCATATGTTCCTTCCCTGCCTCTTTCCATTGTCATAAAAGAGGAACTCCCAGATAACACGGACAAACGGATTTATGTCTTTGATCGGGCCAGCCAATTGGAGCTGCTGTCGGAGAATCATGAATCTTTCGCCTGGGTCTCCCCTGTCCCGGATAAGCTGCTTGCCCGATATGAGCTTGTGCAAAAAAACTGCAGTGATACCCAACGCATGTATAGAGACGTTTTAATATACAAAAAAGAATATCATCTCACAGATACAGATAAATGTTTTATTACCGAGCTTTGTCAATCAAGAAGAAAATATATACCTTCCAACTGATTTATGATAAGCAGAGCAACTTACCGAAGCGGATTGTATGATGTAATACGCCATCATGTGAAAAGTCCGGATTATTAGATACAAGGTATATCGATAAGGGCAATACCGATATATCAAAGAAGCAATTCACAAGGAAAAAAACATGTGCTATAATGGGAACCGTAAAGAAGGAGGACTGCTAATGAGCAAGGAGTGCATTCCCAAAGCCACGTTAGGTCGTTTACCTATCTATCTGCGGTATCTAAAATCCGTACAATCCTCCAGTATCACGATATCGGCCACTCATATAGCCTCCGTGTTAGGATATGGCGAGGTACAGGTGCGTAAAGATCTTGGCATTGTCAGTGGCCAGGGAAAGCCCAAAATTGGATACGATGTGGCAGAGCTTATTGAACGCCTTGAGACATTTTTGGGACAGAGAAACCGCACACAGGCTGTGCTTGTCGGAGCGGGAAAACTGGGTCGTGCCCTGCTGGATTATGAAGGGTTTGCCGATTACGGACTGGAGATTGTCGCTGCCTTTGACATCAGGTTACATGATATGAGCCTGTCTGATGGAGAAAAACCGATTTATCCCATGAGTGAATTTGACGGCTTCTGTTATCGGAGCGATATTCGAATTGGCATCATTACTGTTCCTAAGGAAGCAGCACAAAGTGTGTGTGACCGGATGGTAAAGTGCAATATTTCGGCCATTTGGAGCTTCGCTCCTATCCCTCTGCGGGTTCCCTCCGGAACGTCATTAATAGAGGAAAATCTGGCTCTGTCTCTGGCACATCTCAACAAGCAAATTTGAGTTCTGTCAAAACACACGCAATCACATATGCAAGAGGAGGAAGAAGCAACAGTATGGAAAACAACAGGTACGAAATGGTAGACGGTGTAGAAAAGCTGGAAGTGGCAATCGGACGCGTCAGAGAGGCACAGAAAAGATTTGCTACCTATACCCAGGAACAGGTGGACAAGATCTTCCTGGCCACTGCCACCGCCGCCAACCAGCAGCGAATCCCTCTGGCCAAGATGGCCGTCGAAGAGACGGGCATGGGTATCGTGGAGGACAAGGTAATCAAGAATCATTTTGCTGCCGAATATATCTATCATGCATACAGAACCGTCAAAACCTGCGGGATTATTGAAGAGGATAAAGCCTATGGCATCCGCAAAATTGCCGAACCCATCGGCGTGGTGGCTGCTGTTATCCCTACCACCAATCCCACTTCAACGGCTATTTTCAAGACCTTGTTAGCTTTGAAAACGCGGAACGGCGTCATCATCAGCCCTCATCCCCGTGCCAAAAAGTGTACGATAGCCGCTGCAAAGGTGGTGCTGGAAGCGGCTGTAGCTGCCGGAGCACCCGAAGGCATTATGGCCTGGATCGATATTCCCTCTTTGGATATGACCAACCTTCTCATGAAGGAAGCAGACATCATTCTGGCAACCGGCGGTCCCGGCATGGTTAAGGCCGCTTACTCCAGCGGAAAGCCCGCATTGGGTGTTGGCCCCGGTAATACGCCTGCCATCATAGATGAAACGGCTGACGTGATATTGGCTGTCAATTCTATCATTCATTCCAAAACCTTCGACAACGGTATGATCTGCGCATCCGAGCAGTCGGTCATTGTTCATGATAGGGTATATGAAGCCGTCAAAGAAGAGTTTGCCTCCAGGGGCTGCTACTTTCTCAAAGGGGACGAGCTGGAGAAGGTCCGCAAAACCATACTCATCAACGGCGCTTTGAATGCCAAAATTGTGGGACAGCGTGCCCATACCATCGCCGCTCTGGCAGGTGTTATGGTTCCCGAGGGAACCAAGATTTTGATCGGCGAGGTGGAAAGCGTAGATTTATCAGAGGAATTTGCACATGAAAAACTTTCTCCTGTCTTGGCCATGTACCGTGCCAAGGACATTCATGACGCCTTTGATAAGGCTGAGCATCTGATTGCCGATGGTGGGTACGGCCACACATCTGCCCTCTATATTAATGAAGTGACCGAGAAGGATAAGCTGGCCGAATTTGAGCAACGCATGAAGACCTGCCGGATCCTGGTCAACACCCCCTCCTCCTTTGGCGGTCTGGGTGACCTGTACAACTTCAAGCTGACTCCCTCTCTGACGCTGGGTTGCGGCTCCTGGGGTGGCAACTCTGTCAGCGAGAATGTAGGTGTGAAACATTTGCTCAACATCAAAACCGTGGCCGAGAGGAGAGAAAACATGCTTTGGTTCAGAACACCCGGGAAGGTGTACATCAAGAGAGGTTGCCTGCCGGTTGCCCTGGATGAACTCAGGACTGTTCTGGGAAAGAAAAAGGCTTTCATTGTGACCGACAGTTTCCTGTATCATAATGGCTACACAAAGCCTATCACCGATAAACTGGACGAGATGGGGATACAGCATACCACCTTCTTTGATGTGGCTCCCGATCCGACTCTGGCTTGCGCCAAAGCAGGCACTGCACAAATGCGGGCTTTTGCCCCTGACTGCGTCATCGCGCTGGGCGGCGGATCCGCTATGGATGCGGGTAAAATCATGTGGGTGATGTATGAACATCCAGAGGTGGATTTCATGGATATGGCTATGCGTTTCATGGACATACGAAAGCGTGTGTACACTTTCCCCAAAATGGGTGAGAAAGCATACTTCATTGCCATACCGACTTCCGCCGGTACCGGATCCGAAGTGACTCCCTTTGCCGTCATTACCGATGAGGAGACCGGCGTCAAGTATCCGCTTGCCGATTATGAATTGCTTCCGAATATGGCTGTCATTGATACGGATTTCCATATGTCCGCTCCAAGGGGACTGACAGCCGCTTCCGGTATCGATGCCGTTACCCATGCTCTGGAGGCTTACGCCTCCATGATGGCCACCGACTACACAGACGGTCTGGCTCTTCGCGCATTGAAAATCATCTTCGAGTACCTGCCTCGCGCTTATGATGACGGTCAGCACGATGTGGAAGCCCGCGAGAAAATGGCCAATGCAGCTACCATGGCCGGTATGGCCTTTGCCAATGCTTTCCTGGGCGTGTGCCATTCCATGGCTCACAAGCTGGGTGCCTTCCATCACCTGCCTCATGGTGTCGCTAACGCCCTGATGATTGAAGAGGTGCTGCGTTTTAATGCCAGTGAGGCTCCGGCCAAGATGGGCACATTCTCACAGTATGACCACCCGCACACCCTGGCACGGTATGCCGAGGTGTCTGACTATCTCGGTATCAGCGGACGCAACGACGAGGAGAAGCTGGAGGGCTTGATTGCCGCCATCAATACGCTCAAGGAACGTGTCGGAATCAAGAGAACCATCAAGGATTATAACATCGATGAGAAGGATTTTCTCGACAGACTGGACGCTATGACCGAGCAGGCATTTGATGATCAGTGCACAGGCGCCAATCCACGTTACCCTTTGATGAGCGAAATCAAGCAGATGTACCTCAACGCATATTATGGCCGGCATTTCAAGGAAGCCGACATGCCCGATGTGAATTCATCCTTCCGCAGTGCGGATGACGACAGTGCCAAGCGAGCTTATACCACATCCCGTTCCGGGAAGAAAATGTAAGGAGGGCAGTCATGAATCTGGACAGAATCATTGCAGTCAGAACCAGCAAAACGGTATACCGTGACGGGGATCGCTGCATCAAGGTATTTGATCAGGATTATTCGAAGGCTGATGTGCTCAATGAAGCATTGAATCAGGCCCGCATTGAGGAGACCGGCATC
>CAZQAI010000140.1:0-4801 GCA_964591305.1 uncultured Clostridium sp. | reverse complement strand
TATTGAAAGTTCTTTGGGGTCTGAGGGCTCCTCCGTTCCCCGGCTGAACTGTAACGATAAGGTCAGTATAACACAGATCCTGCCGCTTGTCAAGCATTTGTGATGGTGGCTTATGCGATAATTGAGGCGATATCCGAGGACTTCTCTTTCACACTTTTCTCTTGACAAAAGCCCTCCCTGTATGTATAATACGATTACCCCCATACGGTTGTCTCCCACATGCAATGAGAAAGGAATCCGCACATGAGCTTCTGGATATGTGCCGACGAAAGGTCGGCTCTCACGCATTTTTACGATTTCACCAAAGAGTTCGACGCCCCTGCCGGAGCCAGACTGCAGGCTGTGTCCTGCGGCGATACACGTTACCGGCTATACCTGAACGGACATTTTGTCTGCGAAGGCCCCTGTCAGGGATCGCAATATGTCCGGTACTTTGAGCAGTCCGACCTGACCCCCTACCTTGTGGAGGGAAAGAACACCCTGCACGCCAGGGTCATGTACATGCAAGAGGGGTCTTTCATCTCGGTATTCCGGGGCTCGCATCCTGCCTTGTGGTTTGACGGCTCGCTGTCACTGCCCGACGGTACCTCCACCGCACTGGGGACAGATGACAGTTGGACCTGCTGTCGGGATGAGTCGGTCACCTTCCACCATCAACCCGGCATTCACCTGTCGGTACCGCCCTGCGAGACATGGGCCGAAACATGTGTATCGACACCTGTACCTGTCAGGCAGATGTACGAACCTGACCTTTCGAACAAGGGATATAACATCTTCGGCCTGGGGGAGCCCTATCCCCTGACCCCCCGCCCTATCCCACAAATGTCCGTTTCGGCTCCTGCGCCCATGACCGTCATCCGGCAGGGTACGGGCTGGATGGAGTTTGATGCCGGAGCGTACACCACTGCCAGAGTGGCGCTCACCTTCAGGGCCGATGCCGGGAGTTGTGTACGGGTGATTTATTCAGAATGCTACACCCAGTCAGACGGCAGCGAACACTCCTACAAGGCTCGCCGGGATGACTGTTCTACGGACTCCGCCGGCCTGCCCGGCGTGGCGGACACCGTGTATGCCAACGGACAGACACGCACCTTTGTCCCCTTTTGGTACCGTTCCTTCCGTTTTGTCCGGCTGGAATTTGACCCGAACTCCCATTTCGACCTGCACAGCCTGACATATGCCTCCTACACATACCCGTTGGACAGTGCCGGACAGTTTACCTGCTCAGATGAGCGGTATAATAAAATGTGGGACATCAGCCGTAACACGGTGCTGTGCTGTATGCACGAGATGTATGTGGACTGCCCCTTTTATGAGCAACAGCAGTATGACATGGACTCCTGCCTGGAAATGCTGTTTACCTTCCGCATGAGTGCCGATCGGCGGATGCCCTTCAAGAGTGTCACCGACCTGGCCCATTCCCAGATGGCTGACGGCATGCTTCAAGCCAACTACCCCTCTACCGTGGTGCAGATCATTCCTGATTTCACCCTGTTCTGGGTGCTGATGCTGAGAGAATACCTGCGCTACACCGGCTCCGATCCCGCAGAGGTATCAAAGTGCAAGGCGCTGGCCGGTACGATGGACAAGGCTCTGGGCGCCTTTGAGTCCTATATGACCCCGGAGGGCCTCATCGGGCCCACTCCCTACTGGCCCTTTGTCGACTGGGTGCCGTCCTGGCCTGTGGGTGTCCCTGTGGGCGGCCGGGAAGAGCCTATCACAGTCACCTGTCTCATGTATGCCGCCGCCCTCAAGGCCGGGGCTGAGCTTTCAGAGCGGTTTGACCGCCCCGAGCGAGCAGCCGAATACCGCCGCCGGGCCGGGGACATGATCGACGCTGTCAACCGTCTGTGCTATGACAGTGAGGCCGGTCTGTACCGGGACACCCCCGCCCGTCGGAATTTTTCCCAGCACACCACTCTGTGGGCGGTGCTCTCGGGGGCTGTCGCCGAGGAAGAGGCCGGTGCCCTAGTGGATCGCACCTTTGACGGCCATGTGCCTGTTTCGGTCTGCACCTTCTCCATGAACCACTACATGTTCCGTGCCCTGGAGCTTGCCGAGCGGTATCGTTACGCCCCGGCTCTGTTTGATGGCTGGCATAAAATGATGGATTTACACTGCACCACCTGGTGTGAAAACCCGGACAGTCCCCGCAGTGAGTGCCACGGATGGTCCTCCGCTCCCATATATGAGCTGTCCGCCATGGTGCTGGGTGTTTTTCCCACCGGCGACGGGTACAGGCAGGTGAGGATCCGACCGTATGTGGACGGTCTGGGGCTTACCTGGGCCAGAGGAACGGTACCCACGCCTCAGGGGGTACTCTCCGTCGCATGGGAAAGGGCTGACGGGAAGCTGACCCTGACTGTCACCCGTCCGGCCGGAGCTGACATGGATATCACTGTGATCATGCCGGACGGCCATGAGATTCAGATGGCAGATGACAGTCTGACAGCGACAGCCGCTCTTTGATCCTGCTGATCCTGCTTAGGCAGGAAGACAAAACCGCCCCACCGCAGAGAAGGCTCTGTACGGTAGGGGCGGTTTTCTATTCATCATGTAAGGCATCGGTGATGCGCCCGGCATGCATCGGATCTTTCTAAGGTTCCCTTTAATCGGACCGGTCTGCTGCTTGGATGGCAAAATGCGTTTTGATCATGTCCGCCACCGTCTCAGGGGACAGATGCGTGTTGTCGATCTTGAGGTAGCTTTCAAAGGGCTGCTGTTCTCCTTCGTGGGAATTCAGGCGGTATGTTTCGCTTGTCCTTCTCATTTCCGCCTCGCTCCACTCCAGATCACGCTTGGATTCCTTGTACAGCAGTCGGTTTTCACTTTTGTTGCGTATGAGACGCTCGTCAAAATCGGCGCAAAGCTCCACCACATGGCAGGCGGCCCCGTGGGACTTGAAAAGCCCGATGATTCCTTCAAGATAATCGAACTCGCTCTGCATATCGAATGCACACATATAAGTAAAAATCAGGCCCGGGAAATCTCCTTTGGCGAACAGCTCAAAGACCGTTTGACGGATGGAGCGGTTCAGAATCCCCCATTCTTTCTCGGAATAGGCAAACAGCTTTCGTGTCAGTTCGATGGACATATGGTTGTGAAACAGGCGAAGCCCCGTGGTCCTGGCAATCTCCTGCCCCACCGTCATCTTGCCGACTGCGTGAGGGCCCAGAATCAGGACAAGTATTTTTTTCATGATCATGCAGTCTCCGTATAGTATTCGAAACGTTATCGTCATCGAAATCCTTGAATCATTTTATGGGTGCATACAGTATTGCTTGCGCGATATTTTGCTTTTTCGTTTGGCGTGCTCTTCACAAATACATAGCAATCGGTCCTAAACTATTTACACTGTTGTACATAGCAAACATCGCGATGCATCATGTAATCTATCCCTTCGCAGCATCATATACTAACGAGTATGGGATTTCAATTTTAAATTTAAGGCAATACCGCATAATTCTGATGGCGTAGATGCGCCGTCAGATTTTCCGTCAGATGATACAAATTGAGAAGGCAAGAGTGGCTCCTCTGCCGACGAAATTTGTGAAATATGACGGGAAATATGCAAGCAGATACGCCATCAAGGCGCAAGCCGTGAATTGTGCGGCATTGCCTTAACTTCAACAGCAATGAAAATACAAATTTTTTGTGATGTCGCATGGATGTTGGCAAACTATATATACTTTAAGAAAAGAGCCGATCTGTTTGTTAATTAACCGCGCCATCGAAAGCGAATTTCTGCCACCTGCCAGAATTTTGCCGTGGCGTCTTACCTTTTGATGGCTCAATTTTCATATGTTAGGGCGGGACTTGCGGGAGAACCTACGTCTATTCAAGGGTTTTCCCGCTGTTTTTCATGCATCCCATCCATTCCCGGCTCTGCATAATGCCGTATTTTCCCTATTTTCATATAAAAATGAGTGTATATTCGGTTTCGTGTATTTTACGGTTTTGCTTTCAAAAATGACTTGACAAATCCCTTCACCTGTGCTATAATATAACAGTGTTATATACCAGCGTTATATTCGGAGGCAGAAAATGAGTGAAGCGGAACAGACAACATTGAAGTTGATCCAGGAGGCGGCACGGGAGGAATTTCTGGAGAAAGGCTTCCAGTCGGCATCCCTGCGGAATATCGTCAAAACAGCGGGCGTGACCACAGGTGCCTTTTACGGATACTTTTCCAGCAAAGAGGCACTTTTTGCATCAATTGTGGAGCCTCACGCCAAGGCGGTGATGGGACGGTTTATGTCAGCGCAGGTTGCCTTTGCCGAGCTTCCAAAGGAAGAACAGCCAAAACATATGGGCCAGGAATCAGCCGAGTGCATGGATTGGCTGATTGGGTATATGTATACGCATGGTGTGGATTTCAAGATCCTGATCTGTTGCAGTGAGGGAACTCCTTATGAGCATTTTATACATTCCATGGTTGAGGTGGAGGTCGAGTACACACTCCGATATATCGGAGTCCTGAAAAGTCTTGGACATCAAGTACCCGACATTGACCGGGATCTTTGCCATATGATTGCAAGCGGTATGTTTCAGGGTGTTTTTGAAGTGATCCGTCACGATATGCCCAAAGAGCGTGCCAAAATTTTTGTTGCACAGCTGTGTGAGTTTTACACCGCAGGCTGGATGAAAATTATGGGGCAGTAAGTCCCTATAATTTTTAACCGATGGTTAGCAATGGCTAACTCAAAACACGGATATCCGAGGTCGGCTGTAGCGGCTTCTGTATCATAAAATTTTTTTTAAGGAGGACTGAAAGTGAAAAAGAATAAAAATCTTTCAGAGC
>CAZQAI010000139.1:0-4860 GCA_964591305.1 uncultured Clostridium sp. | reverse complement strand
CTGGTGCTGGATCAGTCTGAAATCCAGGATATGAAAACCGCCGCCATGCTGGAGGCGGAGCAGGCACGCTTCCTGGAAGCTGAGGCGGCACACTGAGCCGCCCTGACTGCACACGCTTGGTATATAAATATGGAAGGAGAGACAGCGTATGACACTCAATACCTGCCTGGCCCTTACGGATACCATCCTGCCTAACAGCATGGATGTCGAGGTAAAATGCCGCTGGCTCAGTGAGCTGGAGGGGCGCATCCGGGTGGAGCTGCTGGGGGAGTCACCGTCGGGAACCCCCTTTGATTTGACCGAAAGCGGCCATGCGGAGCTGACCGTTCCCTACCCGTATGACCAGCTCTATTGGATGTACCTGTGTGCTATGATAGAGTATGCCATGGGAGATACGGCCCGATACGAGAACGGGGCGGCGTTATTCAATACGGCTTATCAGAATTATGCCAAGTACCTCATACGGACAAAAGGGAGCGGGAAAAACTGATGCGAATGCGAGAGGGGCTGTAAAATGGCTATGATAACGAATATGGAGAAACTGACGCTCAAAGTCGGCCGGTTTATCCCCATGCCGGGTGGGGAGTCGCTGACGGGGCGGGTTGGCCGGGCAGAGGAGTACCTGACGGCGATGAGCAGCGAGATGGAGGATATGCTTGACAGAATCAGCCTGCTGATACGCCGTATGGAGAGCCGGATCATCCGGTTGGAAGATTTGCTGGCCGCTATGCAAACGGAGACGGATGCATCGTCTGATTCGGGCGCGTCAGCCACAGCCGTGTATAAGGAGGGGCATGAATGAACACCTCCGGCACATATGAAAAGGCCCTGCCCTCCGGCCTTCCCGGCACGGTACGGCGGCTTCGGCGGGGGCAGACATCCTTTGGTGCGCTGACCGCGGAGACGGCCGCCACCGGATATGACCTGTGCGGCATGGCCAACCTGAGTGCAGGCGCCTACCCGGCTCTGCGTACCTGCGCGCCCGGGCTGCTTGTCCAGGACAGCATGGGCAGCGGGAAGCCGCATGGGGTGACCTGCCACTGTGGAGAGGTGATCTTTGCCCAAGGGACCGGTCTGTATGCGTCAAGTGGCGGTCAGACCGCTGTACTGCGGGGGACGGTGAGCGACACGGACAAGGTGTTTGCTCCCTTTGGCGACGACCTGCTGATCCTGCCTGACAAGCTGATCTATCACACCGAAGATCACACACTTGTTCCTTTTGAGTTGGATTCCGGATTGCAGCCTGAGGTCACGGTGGACGGAAGCCGTCTTCTGTCCTCAGGGTATAACTTTTCCGAAGCCGGTTTCCGAGCCGGAGACTGTATTTACCTGCAAATTGAGGGGCACTGGATGGCGGGTGTTATCAATGGACATTACAGAGTAAAGTCCGTGCTGGGGACCATTCTGACTGTGGCCGGGAGCTTTCCCAGCAGCGGTACCTTTTCACTGCGCATCATCCGGGTGTTGCCGGACCTGGACGGACTGTGTGCCGTGCGTAACCGGCTGTTCGGTTTCAAAGGACATCAGGTGCTTGTAGCAGAGGCTGACAATCCCGCCAACTGGTTCGCGGGTGATCCGGACAATGCGGATGTGGCACCGGTGGTGTTGACCACAGGAGAGAGCACTGCCTTCACAGCCTGCATCCCATGGCAGGGCGTGCCTGTCTTTTTCAAGGCAAACCGCATCTGCCGCCTGAGCGGGCACTTTGATGGCCCGACATTGGTGACCTCCTCCATGAGCCTTACCGACATGCCGGCGCCCGGCGTCATGGCAGGCATGGCATCCACGTTGTGCGAGCTGGGGGGTGTCCTGTGCTATGTCGGCGCGGCCGGGGTGTACTCATACAGTGGCACTTACCCTGTGCGCATTGGCGATCCTCTTTGCGGCCTGACCCCCTTGTGCGGAGGTACCGACGGGCGTACTTACATGCTGTCCGCTGCGGACGGGGAGGGGCATGGACGAATATACCTTTTCCGTCCCTCCGGAGAGGCTGGCGGCCAAGGTTGGTATCAGGAAGACAGTCCCTCACCGGTACGGTTTATGCTCCGTGAGCCGCTTTCGGCGTCAGACGGAGATATATCGGGACTTGACCTGTCAGCCGGGCCTGTATCAATCCGGCAAACAGAGGATGGCAGACTGTGGGCGATGCGTTCTATGGGGCCTTCCCCTGCCAAGGGGACGAGGACAACCGTGGCTGAAAGTACAGTGACCTCTGTGGCCGAATTCGGCGATGAGAGGGCCTGTGAGCCGGAGGGAATGCGGCTTGTGAGCCTGTATCTCCGGGCGTGCGGCGGGGCGTATACCACCCTCCGTGTCAGGATCCGGTATGATGATATGCCGGATTGGGAGGAAGTGACTACCCTTACGGGGGCGAGCCGGACACGCCTGTATCATATTCCCTTACTCCCCCGCCGCTGTCACTGGTACCGATTGCGGCTGGAGATGATCGGCGACTGGCTGGTCTCCGGCCTGTGGCGGGATATGGAGACAGCGGACTCCTGATGAAAAACGGAGGCATCAAACAGAACCGGGGCTGTTGCAAGAAAACATTTGCAACAGCCCCTTAAAATGGGCGGTCGGGTGCCGCCCATTTTGAGTCATATCCGATGTTTTGACAGAAGGAAATTACGTATGCTCTTTTTCCTCATGGCTCTGGCCGGATTGCTTTTTCTTGCCGGAGAGCATGACATTGGTCAGAATGCCGAGAATCAGGGCACAGGCTACAGAGGTGATGGTAATGGTCTTGCCGTCGTCCACAGGCAGTGTGAAGGACAGAACCATGCCGCCGATACCGGCAATCAGGATGACAGACACCACGAACAGGTTGTGGTTATCCTCCAGATCCACCTTCTGTACCATTTTCAGGCCGGATACCGCAATAAAGCCATATAAAGCGATGCAGACGCCGCCCATGCAGCAGTTGGGGATGGAGCTGAGGAAGGCTACGAAGGGGTTGATAAAGGACACCACGATCGCCATAAAGGCGGTTGTCAGAATGGTGATCACAGATGCGTTTCCGGAAATGGCCACACAGCCCACAGATTCACCGTAGGTGGTGTTGGGACAACCGCCGACCAAGGCACCGACCATGGAGCCGACGCCATCGCCCAGCAGGGTACGGGACAGACCGGGATCCTTAAGAAGATCCTTTTCGATAATGGATGAAATGTTTTTATGGTCGGCAATGTGCTCCGCAAAGACGACGAAAGCCACCGGCACATAGGCAAACAGGATATTCACCATGTAGGAGCCGTTCAGTTCCTTGACGCCCTTGATTGCGTGGGTGATGGTCAGCTGATTGAAAATATCGACATTGATAAAGGTACTCACGGAGACACCGCCGTCCACTAGGCTTTTGAAGGGGGTAAAGTCGATGATGAGCAGGGCGTCCTCACCGGTTACGGTACCAATGACAGTCAGCACCAACGCCACCGCATATCCGGCCAAAATACCCAGAATGAAGGGGATCATTTTGGATGTTTTCTTGCCATATACAGAGCAGAGCATGGTGACAGCCAGCGTGACAAGACCGCATACCAGTGCCAGGTAATGGGAACCGCCGGCTGGGGCAGTCTGAAGATCGCCCACAGCGTTGCCGGCCAGGGAGAGACCGATGATGGCCACGGTGGGGCCGATGACGACAGCAGGCATCAGCTTGTTGATCCAGTTGACACCGACAATTTTGACAATGATGGCAATCACCACATACACAAGTCCGGCAGAGACAGCGCCCAGGAGCAATCCCAGGTAGCCGACCTGCATGGAGGCGGCGCCGGCGAAGGCAGCGTACATGGAGCCGAGAAAGGCGAAGGATGAACCGAGAAATACAGGGCTGGAGAATTTGGTGAAAAGCAGGTACACGATGGTGCCAAGGCCGGCACCGATGAGGGCGGCTGCCGTGCTCATGGACACCTGCCCCACAGACTCATATTCACCGGACGTGATCATGGGAACGGCGATGGTAGCCGCCATAATGGCCAGCAGCTGTTGGAAGGCGAACGCGAGCAGTTGGGGGAAGCGAGGCTTGTCCTTGATTCCGTAAACGAGTTTCATGGGAAGTCCTCCTGATTCAATATGATTTTTGACATCGGTTCGGAAGCCTGATAAACAGGAAACACGCAAGCGGAAGAGATGGAATCCGAAAAAAGCTTACAGCTTTTTCAGACAGGAAGTTTTGTGCCTTGGCGATCCTGAAAACCGCGATTCCGGCCGGGGCCGGAATCGCCTCAAAACTTTCGCGTTTGCAGAAAGGAAATGGTCATAAACATGATAAAGATAAAACGCCCATTTGACAGCAGTCAAACGGACGCAGGTGCCCCCTCTCTTCGATAGGGACACATCAAGATATGTAAGCGAAGCATCACTTAACGCATCTGCCGTTCCGTGACTTCCAACATCTACAGTATATCACAAACAGACAAATTTGTAAAGGGGTTCCCTGCATTTTCAAGGTCAAAATACGAGGAAAAATGACAGTCTTCTGTGTGCATTTTGACCATATGATGCACATCCGGCAGCGGCATGTGCGCCATACGGTTGCCGGTTGACTCGGTTGAGACTCACGAATCATGCCCGGCATGGCCCATCCATCGCCGGTCAGGAAAGCATGGAGCGGATCAGCCGGTTGAATTCCTTTAGCTTGACTGTTTATGCAAGCATTTACGGTATGTCTTTACTGGTGTTTTTCAAAAAGTGTGTTGCAGTTCAGCCGGGGAACGGGCGAACGCACAGCCCCCAAAGAACTTTCAATACATATTATGTATTGAATTTATCGTGATGACTTTTCCGGAAAACCGGCGTTCATAGCACCCAACATAACATAAACGCAGTCGCGGGGCCCCTCACCCCACTCTACAGTGG
>CAZQAI010000138.1:0-4877 GCA_964591305.1 uncultured Clostridium sp. | reverse complement strand
GGTCGCATAGATACCCCGCATGCCCGCATAGCTCATGGCTTTTAAAATCTCGCCTCAAGTAATTTTGTGAAATATGTATGCATAAGAACGCATGGCACGTTACAGTTCAGCCGGGGAACGGGGGAACGCACAGACCCCCAAAGAATTTTCAATATATTTATGTATTGAATGTATCGTGATGACTTATCCGGAAAACCGGCGTTCATGGCACCCAACATAACATAAACGCAGTCGCGGGGCCCCTCGCCCCACTCTACAGTGGAAAAGGGAGCGTACTATAGAGGGTGGCTGAACTGTAACCATGGCACATAGGACGGGCTGTCTCACTAAGGTGAGCCAGCCCGAGCTTTCGTTTTATCCGAACCATTGCTGCCAAAGCTCCAGAATGCGGAAGCGAATCTTGTATGTGGTCTTGTCGGTTTCGGTGATGACTCCGTACTGGTCTTTGGACAGCCCCACCGAAATAAAAGCGTCCTCCGCGCTGGTTGGCTTCTCTGCGGTGGCGGCCGAGAGGCAGAGGGGCGGAAAGAGCACGCACCACCAGTTGTGCCCGGCCGCTTCCCCGATGCACACCCGCAGGGAGACATAGGTACCCGCCGGCAGGGTGCAGTCCTCATAGGTGCGGCGAGGGTAGGACTCCCTGTCCAGATATACCTTCACCGTACCGGCCAGGTCTTCCCGCCCCTCGTGGGCAATCACATCCTCAGCGGCCATGCGGACTGCCTCCATGCACTCCGTGAGCGCACTGACTGCCTCCTGCTGGGTGGTGCAGCCCTCCAGAGCCGGAGCGGTGGTTTCCAGGACGGCATCCCGCACCTGCAGCTTGAGGGCCTGATCCTCCTCGCTGTCGGAGTTGGCCAGCACGTGCAGCCTGACCACCGTATCGTAAATTTTTGCCTCACCGTGTACGGGCAGGAAGCTGAGTGCCATGAGGATGACCAACAGGGCAGCCAGGGCCGGATAGAAGCGTTTCGGCATACAAAAATCCCCCTTTTCTCCATATGTGGATGTCCCGAAGGCTGTCTGTCTGCCGCCTTGGGGCTATGGTTCCATGATGGACGGAAAGGGGATGTTTTATTCAGAGGATGTTATTTTTCTTCTTTTTCTTCCATATTAAATATTTCATCGTAGGTCGCATCCAGGAGCTCCCTGAGGTGTATGATCTCGTTCGGATACAGGTGCCGCTGACCCACCTCGATCTTGGCCAGAGCGCTTCTTGTGATGTCGCACCCGCACAGCTGTAAACGCGCAGACAGAATCTCCTGTGTGATGCCCCTTCGCTCCCGCAAACGGCGGATATTCCGGCCAACCTGCTTCTCAATTTCTGCGTTCATCATTTTTCTCCAACATTTTTTGCACTTATTTTAGTGCGAAGACTTGACATTATTATTATGTGCTATAATGGTTTTGCACCTATATGAGAGCAAGACATATATAAAATATTGATACAATAAAAAAAGTATTCCTTCGGTACTGTCAAGTTTTTTGTAAATTTGTCTTTAATAAAATAGCATTGAGCGCCGGAAGCCTGGCAAGGGGGCTGTTAAGCCCCGCTTGCTCACAATGCCGCCGGAATATGACCCCCCAAAAAACCGGACTGACTCACCTCATGAGCCAGTCCGGCATTTTTCTGTTACTTGTATGAGGGGGTTACTTACTTGTTATCTGTTTCCGCCCCGCCCTTGTCTGCCTCCCCGGCACCGGCGTTCTCCTCCGGCTGATCCACATAGGTGAAGCCACTGATAATCTTTTCAATTCTGGCGCCACGGGCAATGGATTCGTCCTCACAGAAGGTCAGCTCCGGCGTGATGCGTAGGTTCAGGTTGCGGGCCAGCTGCCCCCGGATATACCTTGAAGCCGCCGCAAGACCCCGCTTGACCTCTTTCTTGTCCCCGCGCAGGGACGAGTAGTATATCTTGGCATACTTGAGATCGGGCGTTACCTCCACACCGGTCACACTGACAAAAGCCTCGCTGATGCGGGGATCCTTTACCGTCCGCATGATCTGTGCGGCTTCCTTGAACATCTCTTCGTTGATTCGATCCTGCCTGTATTTTGCCATAATAATTCCTTTATATTAAGATTTTTTGCTGCGGGGAGGGAACTTTCTTTCAAGAAAGTTCCCTCCCCGCACCCCTCCTTCAAAGAACTTACATATATATTGCTTTAAATTTCTTGAAGAGTCCAGAGGAACTTCTTTCAAGAAGTCTCTCTGGCGGGGCCCGAGGCGACCCTCGAAATCGTTCTGCGGAGCCCCGTCGCTCCTTCACGAGGATGCCATCGGCCAGACCCAGCCTTGGGGCGCTCAAGGCCGCCCCCCAAACTCCCCGGCCACCGGACTTCATTTTTGCCAAGGGCTCCGCCCTTGGCGATCCTCCATTATTAAAGGGGAGCCGTCTTCTATAAGGCAGGGCATGGCTACTCTCGGGTGGGGCAAGCAGAGCCCCGGACATTCATTAAGATGATTTGCCATAAAGTTCTTTGGAGTCCAGAACCTTTCTTTCAAGAAAGGTTCTGGCGTTCCTTCGTTCCTTCGCTCCCTCGTTCCCTCATTTACTGTGCGGCGTCGACGATAGCGGTAAACTTGGCGGCCACGAGGGAGGCACCGCCGATGAGGCCGCCGTCCACGTTGGGCTTGGAAAGGAGCTCAGCGGCGTTCTTCTCGTTCATGGAGCCGCCGTACTGAATGGTGGTGGACTCAGCCACCTCAGCTCCGTACAGCTCGCACAGAGCCTCACGAATCTGTCCGCAGGTCTCGTCCGCCTGCTCAGGGGTGGCGGTCAGACCGGTTCCGATGGCCCAGACAGGCTCGTAGGCGATGATCACACGCTTCATTTCCTCGGCACTGACACCCGCCAGGTCCAGCTTGGTCTGCATGGAAACCACTTCCTTTGTGATACCGGCCAGGCGCTGTTCCTTGACCTCGCCCAGGCACAGGATAACAGTCATGCCGGCGGCCAGGGCGGCCTTGGTGCGCTGGTTCACCGTCTCGTCGGTCTCGCCAAAGTACTGCCTTCTCTCAGAATGGCCGATAATGACATACTGTACACCGCATTCGGTCAGCATCTTGGCAGACACCTCACCGGTGTAGGCACCTTTCTCGGCAAAGTGCACGTTCTCGGCACCGATCTTAATGTTGGAGCCGGCGGCGGCAACCTGAGCGGCAGCAATGGTCACGTAGGGGGCGCAGAAGATCATATCGCAGGCGTCCTTGCCGGCCACCATGGGCTTGATCTCGTTGATAAAAGCAGTTGCCTCGGCAGGAGTGAAGTTCATCTTCCAGTTGCCGGCAATCACGGTTCTTCTCTTTGCATTCATGATTTGTATGTCCTTTCGGGTTTTATTGTAAGTGCTGTTCCAACATCCAGTTTATAACAGTCGGATCATCGTAGGCATAAACCCAGCAGTTGTGTCCCACATCAGGGTACAGGGTCAGCCTGGCATGGCCGCCCATGGCGTTGATGCTGTTGACCATTCTCTCACTCCCGGAACAGTCAACAGTTTGGTCGTGATCGCCGTGGAAAGCCCAGACGGGCGTTTTCAGCAGCTGACGGCCGGCCCACATGAGACCCTCCCCGCACACGGGAAGCAGGGCCGCAAAACGCTCGGGATTGGTTGCCCCCCACATCCAGGTACCCATACCGCCCAGGGACAGCCCCGTCAGATAGATGCGCTTGGCGTCTACCCGGAGAGTTTCGATGAGATGATCCAAAAACAGATTGAGCGATTCAATGTGTGCCCACCAGACCTTCCCCTTGGGAAGCTGAGGACTGATGAGGATAAAGGGATATTCGACACCCTGCGCGGCGTGCATGGCATAGCCATGGGAGGCGACAAGGTCCAGTTCACTGTCGCCATCGCCGCACTCTCCTATGCCGTGCAGAAAAACCACCAGCGGGTACTGCTCATCGTTCTCGTTATAATCGGCGGGCAGTGCCTTCAGGTAGCCCCAGCGCATGCCCGTTCCGGGAACAGTGTAGGATTCATGGGTGTTCATGTCGGTCTCTCCCACTCATTTCATTATATTTCATTTCTTATGCGGAAGGAGCCCGAGGAAGCGATACGCTTCCCCGGACATCCGGGTGTTTTTATTTATCCTGCAGACAGGCGATACCGGGCAGCTCCTTGCCCTCCAGGAACTCAAGGGACGCTCCGCCACCGGTGGAGATATGGGTGATGCGGTCGGCAAAGCCCAGCTGCTCGCAGGCGGCCGCAGAGTCACCGCCACCTACGATGGATACGGCATCAGACTCGGCCAGAGCCTTGGCAACGGCAATGGTGCCCTTGGCCAGCGTGGGATTCTCAAACACGCCCATGGGCCCGTTCCAGACGACAGTCTTGGCGGACTTGGCGGCGTTGGCGTACAGCTCCATGGCCTTGGGGCCGATGTCAAGTCCCTGCATGTCGTCGGGGATCTTGTCGGACTCCACCACGCTGACCTGGATGGGGCCGTCGATGGGATCAGGGAAGTCGGCTGCAATGGTGGTATCCACAGGCAGCAACAGCTTGACGCCGTTGGCCTCGGCCTTGGCCATCATCTCCTTGCAGTAGTCGATCTTCTCGGAATCCAGAAGAGACCGACCGACCGTGTAGCCCTTGGCGGCCAGGAAGGTGTAAGCCATGCCGCCGCCGATGATGAGGGTGTCCACCTTGCTCAGCAGATTGGAGATGACATTGAGCTTGTCAGAGACCTTGGCGCCGCCCAGAATGGCGACAAAGGGACGCTCAGGATCGGCCAGAGCCTTGCCCATCACGGAAATTTCCTTCTGGATCAGGTAGCCGCAGACGGCAGGCAGACCTGCGTGCTGAACCACGCCGGCGGCGGAGGCGTGGGCACGGTGGGCGGTGCCAAACGCATCGTTTACAAAGATTTCGGC